>CBFRWL010000005.1:0-24541 GCA_965727025.1 uncultured Sphingomonas sp. | reverse complement strand
TCGCGGCGGCGGCGGTGAAGGCGTGGCCGGATGCTTCCGGTGAGCGGGTGCTGGCAGGCTATTTCGTGCCCGCAGGTGAGGCCGCGCCAAGTGCCGCCGAGCTCCGTGTCGCACTCGCGCAGTCGCTCCCGGATTATATGATTCCCTCGCGTTTCGAATTGCTCGACGCGTTGCCGCTCACCCCCAACGGCAAAGTCGACCGCAAGGCGCTTCGTCCACCCGGAGGTGCTTCCATCGAAACGGCCTTCGAGCCGCCCGAGACCGAGACGGAGCAGCGGCTCGGCATGATTTGGCGCGAACTGCTTCAGGCTGAACAGATCGGCCGGAACGATAGCTTTCTCGATCTGGGCGGTCATTCGCTGCTGGTGGCGCGGCTGCTGCGCAGGATCGAGGATGGCTGGGGAATTCGCATCGGCATGGCCGAATTCTTCCGTGCGCCCAGGTTGGCCGAGCTGGCGCTGCGCATCGACAAGCCGGTTGCCGGGCAGGCCAGCGACTTTATCCCGATCCAGCCGCGCGGATCGCGTCTGCCGATCATCTGGATCGACGGCGGCCCGGCGATGTTGCCGCTTGCCCAGGCATTGGGCGAGGATCAGCCATTCTTCGGGTTGCTGCTCGATTCCATCCTCGAACGCACGCTTGAAGGAATGACGATCGAGAAGGTCGCGGCCGAGGTGGTCGCCGCAATCCGCACGACTGTTTCCGCAGGGCCATATCTGATCGGCGGCTGGTGCACCTCGGGCATTCTCTCCTTCGAGGTCGCGCGGCAACTGCGGGCGGCGGGCGAGAATGTGCCGCTGCTGATCCTTGGCCACGCGATCAATCCGGTGCAGTTCAATGCGATCAGCAAGCAGCAGATGATGGCCAGCAAGGCCCGCTATCATGCGTCGATGTGGTGGCGACTGCCAGTCAACGAGCGCCTGCACTATGCGTTCGCACGCGCCAAGGGCGTTTTGGAAAATATCGGCGTTGCCGAGCCGGATCTGCCTGATGATGATTATCATCAGCTCCGCACCGCGCTCGAGGCCGCGGCCTATCGCTACAGCCCTGGCGCTTATGATGGCGACGTCGCGCTGTTCCAGCCCGTTGACCGGCTCGATGTGCTCGATACCCGGCCGGGCTGGTCGGCGCTCGTCCAGGGGCGATTCGTGGCCCATGATATTCCAGGCGATCATGGCACCATGCGCGATCAGCCCAATGTGGCGACTTTCGCTGCCCGGCTGAAAGAGGAGCTGGAGCGCGCGGACCGGGTTTCGGTATCTTCCGCACTGCCCAGGGCGGTCAACGGATAGCGCGTGGCCTTCACGGTTTCGCTATTCGATCTGGATCTGCCGGCGCAGGAAATTTCCGCGCTGGCGGATCTGCTCGATGCCAGCGAATGGAAGCGCGCCGCGGCTTTCCATTTCGAGCGCGATCGCAATCGCTACATTGCCCGCCGCGGTCAGATACGCAAGGAACTCGCGCTGAGGATCGGCTGCGCACCGGTCGAGGTGCCCATCGTCCCCGACAGCAATGGCAAGCCCTATCTCCCGGATATGCCGCAGTTGCGGTTCAGTCTTTCGCACTCCGATGGCCGCTGCCTTTTCACGACCAGTGAGGGCGCCGAGATCGGCTGCGACATCGAGCGCCTCAAAGCCGAACATGCGCGGCCCGCGGTCGCCGAGCGATTTTTCGCCCCCGAGGAAGTGGCAGCGCTCAAGGCTTTGCCGAGCGATCAATGGACGCAGGGCTTCTTCAACTGCTGGACCCGCAAGGAGGCCTATGTGAAAGCGCTCGGCCTTGGCCTGGCCTATCCGCTCGAAAGCTTCGCGGTGACGGTGTCCCCAGGCCAGCCGCCCCGCTTGCTGCGAGGCGAGCATCCCTGCGCGATGGCGGCGGTCGATGCCGGGCCAGGTTTTTGCGCGGCGGTGGTGACTTTGACGGTCCCGGTTTGATTGGACGCAAGGCCAGTGTATGGCTGGGCGATGGCGCAGCCGGATCAGTGCGATGTCGCAATACTGGGGGGAGGATTGGCCGGCGGCCTGATCGCGCTTGCCCTCGCCAAGCGCCGGCCCGAGCTTTCGCTCGCGCTGATCGAAGCCAGCGACGTGATCGGCGGCAGCCATATCTGGTCCTTTTTCGAAAGCGACATCGCGCCTGCTGATCGCTGGCTGATCGCGCCGCTCGTCTGCCATAGCTGGGCTGCGCACGAAGTTTCCTTTCCGCGGCATCATCGGATCATTCCGGGCGCCTACCATTCGGTGCGATCGGAGCGGCTGGACGCCGCCGTCCGCCGCGCGCTGCCCGCGCGATCGATCATCGCCGGCAAGCGCGTGCATACGGCGGGACCGACCTCGGTTCTGCTGCACGACGGCAGCCGGATCGAGGCGGGTGGCGTCATCGATGCGCGCGGCACCGCCGACCTTCTCTATCTGAGCGTGGGCTGGCAAAAGTTCGTCGGGCAGGAGCTGCGTCTGGAGAAGCCGCACGGACTCGAACGGCCCGTCATCATGGACGCCACCGTCGAGCAGATTGACGGCTATCGGTTTCTCTACGTGCTGCCTTTCACCGCGGACACGCTTTTGATCGAGGATACCTACTACAGCGATCGCGCGCATCTCGTGCCGGGCACGATCACGCCGCGCATCGCCCATTATGCGGCGGGCCGGGGATGGCGCGTGGCGGAGGTGCTGCGGGAGGAGGCCGGCGCTCTGCCGATCGCGCTCGGGGGCGATTTCGAGGCCTATTGGCGTTCGGGAGGAGACGGCGTTGCCAAGGCCGGGATGCGCGCGGGCTTGTTTCACCCGACGACCGGCTATTCGCTGCCCGACGCCGTGCGCCTGGCCGCGATGATCGCCGCGATGCCGGATTTGAACGGCGAGAAGCTGCACGAGGCGCTGCACGATGAAGCGCGCCGGCGATGGGACAGCCGCGGCTTTTATCGCATGCTGAGCCGGATGCTGTTCCGCGCTGCGCATCCCCCCCAGCGCTGGAAGATTCTCGATCATTTCTACCGCAAGGATCGCGGCTTGATCAGGCGCTTCTACGCTGGACGCTCGAGTGCCCGGGATCGGCTGTCGCTGTTATCCGGAAGGCCGCCAGTCCCGGTTGGGCGCGCGGTCGGCGCCATGTTCGGCGATAAACGCAGGTGACCGCACAACCCGAGCTTCCGCTCTCGCCACGCACGCGAGCGGCCAAGCGCGTCGCCGTCATCGGCGCGGGCTTTGGTGGCCTTGCGCTGGCGATCCGGCTGCAGTCGGCCGGGATCGCAACGACGCTGATCGAGGCGCGCGACAAGCCGGGCGGCCGTGCCTATGCGTGGGAAAGGGAAGGCTTCACCTTCGATGCCGGCCCGACCGTGATTACGGATCCGGCCTGCCTGCGCGAACTCTGGGCCTTGTCCGGTCAGGACATGAGCCAGGATGTCAGCTTGCTGCCGGTGACGCCCTTCTATCGGCTGAACTGGCCGGACGGCACGAACTTCGACTATTCGAACGACGAGGCCGCGCTCCGCAGCGCAATCGCCGATCTCGATCCCGCAGATGTGCAGGGCTATGAACGTTTTCTCGTCTATGCCGCCGGCGTTTATGCCGAGGGCTATCAAAAGCTCGGCCATGTCCCCTTTCTCGATTTCAAGTCGATGGTGCGGGCGGCGCCCGCCTTGGCGCGCTATCAGGCATGGCGCTCGGTTTACGATGTGGTTTCGTCCTACGTCCGCAATGAGAAGCTGCGCGAAGCGCTGAGCTTTCACACTTTGCTGGTCGGCGGCAATCCGATGAAGACCAGCGCGATCTACGCGCTGATCCACAAGCTCGAGAAGGATGGCGGCGTGTGGTTCGCCAAGGGCGGCACGCATGCGCTTGTCCGCGCCATGGTGGCGCATTTCGAACGTCTGGGCGGCACCGCCAGATTGAGCGACGCGGCCGTCGAAATCGAAATGCTCGGGGATCATGTCACGGGGGTGAGGACGGAGAGCGGCTGGCGCGACAATTTCGATGCGCTCGCCTGCAACGGCGATATCATCCATAGCTACCGCGATCTCCTGAACCGGTCGGTGCGGGGTCAGCAGATGGCGGCGCGGCTCGAGCGGAAGCGTTTCTCACCTTCGCTGTTCCTGATTCACTTCGGCGTGATGGGCGCGTGCCCGGAGGTGCCGCATCATATGATCCTGTTCGGTCCGCGCTATCGCGAGCTTCTGGCCGACATCTACGATCATGGCGTGCTGGCGGGCGATTTCTCGCTTTACTTGCATCATCCGACGGCGAGCGATCCCGGTATGGCGCCGCCGGGCTGCTCGACCTTCTATGCGCTGGCGCCGGTGCCGCATCTCGGCAAGTTGCCGGTCGACTGGGACGAGATTGCGCCGATCTACCGCGATCGCATCCTTGAGGAGATCGAACGGAGGCTGATCCCTGGTCTGCGCGAGCGGATCGTGACCAGCTTCCACTATACGCCCAAGGATTTCGCGCATGATCTGCGCGCGCATCTGGGTTCGGCCTTCAGCCTGGAGCCGATCCTGACGCAATCGGCCTGGTTCCGCGTCCACAATCGCGACGACAAGATCGACAATCTCTATTTCGTCGGCGCGGGTACCCATCCGGGGGCGGGCATACCCGGCGTGGTCGGATCGGCCAAGGCGACCGCGCAACTGATGCTTGATGATCTCAAAGGCTGAACGCGCCGAGCTGGTCGCGTTCGCGCATGCCAGCATCGCGCGCGGATCGAAGAGCTTCGCGGCGGCGAGTCGGCTGTTCGATCCGCAGACCCGGGATCGCGCCTGTCTGCTATACGCATGGTGCCGTGCCGCAGACGATTTGGCCGACGGCCAGGACATGGGGCACGGGATGTCAGCGGTTCCCGATGCCCTCGAGCGGCTTGCCATGATGCGCGAACGCACCGAAGCCGCGCTCGTGGGGCAATTGAGCGGAATCGCTGCTTATGATGCGCTGGCGCTGGTCGTTCAGGAATGCTCGATCCCGGCCCGCTATCCGCGCGACCTCATCGAAGGTTTCGCGCTCGATGCCGAAGGATCAGAACCTGGAAACGAAGAGGCGCTTTATCGTTATTGCTATCATGTCGCCGGGGCGGTCGGATGCATGATGGCGGTCATCATGGGTGTGCGGCCGGATGATGAGGCGACGCTCGATCGGGCGTGCGATCTCGGCATTGCCTTTCAGCTCGCCAATATCGCGCGCGACGTTTCCGAAGATGCCGCGGCTGGGCGCTGTTATCTCCCTCTCGATTGGCTGGCGGAAATGGGCATACCGCGCGGCGAACTGCTCGCGCCTGCGCACAGGGAACGGCTGGCGCGGCTGGCGAAGCGATTGGCGGATCGGGCCGAAAAATATGAGGCTAGCGCAAGATTTGGCGCGCGCATGCTGCCCTACCGCTCGGCCTGGGCGGTGCTGGCTGCGGCAGGGATCTATGGCGATATCGCCCGCGAGGTGCGGCGGCGCGGCGCGCGGGCATGGGATCGCAGGGTGACAACATCCAAGGCGGCGAAGCTGTCCTGGATCGTTCGGGCCGCCTGGCAGGCTTCCCGCCGCAACGCGATCAGGGATACGGGCCGAGCCGGTCTTTGGACGCGGCCTACATCACTCCTAAGAGATCGCTGATCGACACGAAGGCGAAGGCAACCGAGCTGTCGGCGACGCCATAGGGCAGGAAGAGATCGTCGCCGACCACCATGCCGCCGCAGCTATAGACGACATTCGGAACATAGCCTTCGCGGTCTTCATCCGCCGCGGAGAGGATCGGCTGGCTGGTGCGGCCGAGGATTTTGGACGGATCTTTCTTGTCGAGCAGCACGGCGCCAATCGAATATTTGCGCATCGCGCCTACGCCATGGGTGAGCACCAGCCAGCCTTCCGGCAGGTCGATCGGCGATCCGCAATTGCCGATCTGCACGAACTCCCATGGAAATTTGGGTTTCATGAGGAGCTGGCCTTCGCCCCAGCGCTCCAGATCATCCGATTCAATCAGGAACAGATTTTCGCCGTCCTGCCGGCCGATCATCCTATAGACCCCATCGGGCGCCGATGGGAAAAGGGCCATGCCTTTGTTGCGTGCGGCGCTGCCAGCCATCGGCACGAGGTCGAAGCTACGAAAGTCGCGCGTGCGCAGCAGCTCGGACCGGATCGCATAGCCATTATAGGCGGTGTAGGTGCCCAGCCATTCTTTACGGCCGTCGCCATGCGTGAAGTAGACGAGACGAAGATCCTCCATCCCGTTGCGTTGCGAGTCGGTGATCGGGAACAAAACGGTTCCCGAAAGGGTGCTGTCCTCGCCGCGACGAACGGTGATCGGCGCCTCGTCGCTGCGGGCATGGTTGATCGAGGCGGAATTGGCCGCAGTGGCGAACGGCGGTTCCGGCATCAGCTCGAAATCGCGGCTCGGCGACACGATGCCCTCGCGGAACGCGATCGACGAGATATGGCCTTCGCCCACCGCCCGCAGCGACATCAGGATCCGCACCGAGCCCTGGCGCAGCCCGCTTTGATCCGGATGCGGGACCACGCTGGGGTTCATCAGCGCTGCGGCGGCATAGCTATATTCGTGGCAGAAATAGGCGCCGATCAGCTCGCGCTGCCCCTGGCTCAGCGTGTGGTTGTGGAAGTCCAGCTCCTTCCGAATATCGGCGAAGCGGGATTCGAAAACCTTGCGCGTTTGCCAATGGCGCGCCTCGAAATCCTTGAAGACCAGCGCAAGCTCGGCTTCCACCGCCGCTTCATCGAGCGATAGGACATGCTCGACGATCCGCTCACTCCGGCTTTGCACGCCGGCTTCCGCTTTCGGGGGAAGGTGAAAGGGACGGACGACGACCCGCGAGGGGTCAGCCCGCAGGCGAAGGCCATGATGGTAGATATCGAGCATCTTCCGCGCGATAGGTCATCATGCGACGACGCTCAACTCCTGTTCGCGATGAGGAAATGCAGTTCCGCTCAACTTTTCCATCGCACAGGTTGCGAGATGGAAGGCGAGCACCGATTCTGCTCCCTGGTTGAGGTTCACGCCCTGAGGCATCAGGCCATCGAAACATTCGCCAGTTGCGGGATCGGCCAGCGCAAGCCCAAGGTCATTTTCGCCCAGATACCAGCGGTAGGCAGTCATCGCCAGTTCGCGCCAGCGCTCTTCGCCAGTGATCTCGAACGCATAGGAACAGGCATCAACCGTTGCCCAAGCCTCCAGCGGCTGCTGGTCAAAAGGCTGGGGCGGGGCATATGCCTTGCCGAAGCTGTCGGTACCCACTGCCCGGAAATGACCTTTCTCAGCCGTTTGCTGCGTAATGATCCATTCGAGCGTTTCCAGGCCGACCTTGATCATATCTTGGCGGTCCAGGGCTTTGCCGGCGCGCAACAGTGCCTCCGGCAGGCGGCAATTGTCGTAGGCCAGCACAATTTCGAACCATGCCCAATCGGGCCGTCGATTGCGCGCCACCAGGGACAACAGCTTTTCGCCCATGGTCGATACGATCTTGGTTGAAAGCTGGTGACCCGGATGGGCTTCCAACATGGCCGTGGCACCAAGGATCGCAAACGCGTGGCTACGCGGCGGCTCCAGCTTGAGGGCGTGCCCGGCAACCTGATCGAACATATCGGATGCCCAACGCCGAAGCTGGGCAAGCCGGTTATCGCGTGCCGTTATGCCGATTGCCCAAAGCGTACGGCCGAAACTGTCTTCGGAGCCGACTTCCTCCAACCAAGCCCGGTCAAAGCCCATAAAATTGCGGAATGCGCCCTTGTCCGCGTTCCACGCATATTGGATGAAGGAGGCGTAGACCGGCGCCCACCGGTCATGCTTTTCGTCCGGCAGCCCCCTGAGTTCGTTCATCAGCAGCAAGGCGCGCGCATTGTCGTCGATGCAATAGCCGTGGTTGCGATCCGGCACCGAATAGAGGCTGTGCTGGAACATGCCGGTGGCGTCGCTCAGCCGCTCGATCGCCTGGAACGAAACGCTGCGGGGGATTGCCCTGCCGGCGGCCGTCTGGATCCGGGTAGGCGCGGAGGATTTGATAATGGTCATCTCGTTCATTACTGCCTCAGCATAACGCGGCCAGATCATGGTTCGACCCAGGGCGTAGGCCCGCTGGCGAAGCAGGTCCCGGGTCTCACTATCTTGGAGCATGTCGGCGATCTCGCGCGCAAAACCGGCCGAGTCACGGAAATCCACCAGCCTGCCATGATCCGCAGCAAGGATCTCGCGGGCGTGAACATAGGGCGTGGACACCACCGGTTTCCCCAATCCGATCGCATAGGACAGCGTGCCCGACGTGATCTGGTTCGGGTTGAGATAGGGCGTCACATAGACGTCCGCGGCGGTGAGATAGTCGGTAAGGTCGTCAAGTTCGACGAAGGCGTTCACCCACTGGATGTTATCCTGGACATTCAGCCGCAGCGCCTGCGCCTGCAATCGCTCGCGATAGGCCTCGCCCTCCTGCGCGACCAGATGCGGATGGGTCGCGCCAAGCACGACGTAGCGAACCGGCCGCCGCGACCTGGCAACAATATCGGGCAGGGCATCGATCATCGTTTCGATGCCCTTGTCGGGCGAGAGCAGCCCGAAGGTTAGAATGACGTCACAGCCGGAGAGGCCGAGCTTCTCCTTCATCGCTTCCGGCTCGGCAAACGGCCGATCGGGAATCCCATGCTTCACAACCGCGATCTGGCTTGCGCGCGCACCATAACGGCGCATCAGGATGTCGCGTCCTGCATCAGCCATCACGACCACCTTGACTGCTCTGCGAAGCAAAGCCTCGACGACGTGCCGTTGCGGTGGCGAGGGTTTTTCCAGGATCGTATGAAGGGTGATCAGCACTGGCGCGCTCACCCGATCGAGCAATCGCAGAAGGTGGGATCCAGCCTCGCCGCCGAAGATGCCGAATTCGTGCTGGACCCATATAAGATCCACGCCGCTCTGGGCGATCTTGCTGGCTGCTTCTACATAGGCGGCCGGATTTTCCTGGTCGATCCCGGTGACGAAATCCGGATAATCATATGTCTGCCCCGGATCGTTCATCGCATAAACGTCCACTGCGACGTTCGGAAAGCGATCGCGCAAGGCCTGATAGCTGTCCGTCGTAAAAGTGGCCAAGCCGCAGCGACGCGGCAGGAAATTACCGATCAGAGCGATTCGACGGATGGGATTGGGGGCGATGGAAAAGGCGTCGGGCGTAAGAACTCTCGAATTTGGCTGATAATTCAATGATGTCATCGAACCCTCCACGCGCCTAACGACTCTCTCCTCGTTTAGTTGCAGTGCGAAAGTTCATCTGCGGTTAATTGCCGCTTTCTTTCGGTGAGCATGTTTTATGTCCCAGTTACAAGAGTCAAATACGCTCGGCTTGGCTCACGGCATCGGCAGCCCGAAGCGCGGCTATAATTCGCATCAGATGCTGGACGTCACGCACTTCGATCGTGATGTGATAGGTATGAAAGCCGCTATCGCGGTGCACCAGCGATAGATTGACGATGTTGGCGCCGTGCGACCCGAGAATGCCGGCCGCGACGCCCAGCGCGCCGGCCTCGTTCCTGACGATGACCGATATGCGGGCCGTGCCACCATCGGATCGGTCCCCCCACGCAAGATCGACCCAATCGGCATCGATGCCGTCGGCGAGGCCCGCGCAATCGATCGAATGGACTTCAATCGCTTCGCCGGGCTTACGAAGACCGACGATCCGATCGCCCGGCACGGGATGGCAGCAATCGGCGAGCGTGAAAGCAACGCCGGGGGTGAGGCCGCGGATGGAAATCGCTTCGCGTTGCCCAGAGGCCTTGTTCGTCCCTTCCCCCGCCGATCCTGGCATCAACGCTTCCATGATCTGCGCATCCGTAAGCGTCCGGCGGGCGATCGCGAGCATCAGCGCCTCCGCATCGGGCAAATTCAAACGCCGGATGGCCGCGGCAAGGGCCTCCTGGCCCAGCTGAGCGGGCAGCCGTTGGACGATCTCATCATAGAATTTGCGGCCGAGCGCGATTTGTTCGTCACGTTCCTTATGGCGAACATTGCGGCGGATGGCGGCACGCGCCTTGCCCGTCGTGACGAAGTTGAGCCAGGCAACCTCCGGCTCCTGTGCCTTCGAACGAAGGATTTCGACCTGATCGCCATTTTCGATCGGGGTCCGCAGCGGCACGACCCGGCCATTGATCTTGGCGCCGACGGTCTGGTCGCCCAGATCGGTGTGTACGGCATAGGCGAAATCGACCGGGGTCGCACCTTTGGGAAGCTGGATGAGCTCGCCCGTGGGCGTGAACGCGAAGATGCGATCCTGGTACATTGCCATGCGGGTGTGCTCGAGCAGCTCTTCCGCCGAGCCGGCATGATCAAGAATCTCGATCAGGTCGCGGATCCAGCTCACATGCGCATCGGGTTTGCCGATCCCCGCCTGTTTGTATGCCCAATGCGCGGCGAGCCCGAATTCGGCCTGCGCATGCATATCGGTCGAGCGGATCTGGATTTCGATCCGCATTTTCTCGGAATGGATAACGGAGGTGTGCAGCGAGCGATAGCCGTTGCGCTTGGGCGTGGAGATATAGTCCTTGAAGCGTCCGGGAACCATCGGCCACTTCTGGTGGATCACGCCGAGCGTCCGATAGCATTGCTCGACATCGGGCACGATCACGCGAAACGCCATGACGTCCGAAAGCTGCTCGAAGCTGATATGGCGCTCCGCCATCTTGCGCCAGATCGAGTAGGGGTGCTTTTCCCGGCCCGTGACTTCGGCCGTGATGCCGCTGCGCCCGAGCACCATGCGAATGCCCGAGCCGATGCGCGAAATCAGGTTGCCGCCGCCTTCATGCAAATGTGCGAGCCGCTTGACGATGGAATCATAGGCATCGGGTTCGAGTTGGCGGAATGCGAGTTCCTGCATTTCCTTCATGAACTCGTACATGCCGATGCGTTCCGCCAAAGGCGCGTAGATATCGAGCGTCTCGCGGGCGATGCGGCGGCGCTTTTCCGGCGAAGGAATATGATGCAGCGTCCGCATATTGTGGAGCCGGTCGGCAAGCTTGACCAGCAGCACGCGAATATCATCAGACATGGCCAGCAGGAATTTTCGGAGGTTTTCCGCAGCGCGTTCATTTTCCGTCTGGGCCTCGATCTTGGACAGCTTGGTAACGCCGTCTACGAGCCGCGCGACATTGGGGCCGAAGGTTTTTTCAATTTGTTCCGGCGTCGCGAGCGTGTCCTCGATCGTATCGTGGAGAATGGCGGTCGCGATTGTCTCGTCATCGAGATGGAGATCGGTCAGGATGCCCGCGACTTCGATCGGATGGCTGAAATAAGGGTCGCCGCTCGCGCGTTTCTGGCTGCCATGCGCCTGCATCGAAAATACGTAGGCGCGGTTGATCAGCGCCTCGTCGGCATCGGGATCGTAATTCTTGACCCGTTCAAGCAGCTCATATTGTCGCAGCATCGAAGCATGATGTCGTGTTTTCCCGCCGCAATGCAACAAGGAAGCGGTATTCAGGCAGCCGGAGTCGGCATTTTTCCAAGATCATGTGCCGATGGCCGCAGCTACGGCTTCGCGCAAGAACCAGCGGAAGCGAGTCGGACGCTTGCCAGCCGCGCAAATCGGCCTATTCTTCGCGGCTGATGGATGCCAAACAGGTTCAATTTGCTCCGCATATTTGCGGCCTTCCGGCGGCATTGGAAGTTGTCGGCGAGCGCTGGTCGTTTTTGATTCTCCGCGGGGCCTTCTTCGGCCTGGGTCATTTCGAGCAATTCCAGTCGCAGTTGGGCATTGCGCGCAACATCCTGGCGAACCGGCTGGGCAAGCTCGTCCAGCACGGTATTTTGCAAAGATGCGACTGCAGCGACGATCGCCGCAAGGTCATTTACACGCTGACTCCCAAAGGCGAAGCGTTGCTGCCGACGCTGCTGGCGCTTCGCCAGTGGGGTGAACGTTGGGAACAACGCGGGCCCAGCAATCCCGTACTTGTCGATCAGCGCGATGGAAAGCCGGTGGGTGAGGTCTGCGTCGTAGCCGCCGACGGTCGGCGGCTGGAACTCTGCGATTTGATCTGGAAAGACCGTTCCGAACTGGCTCAGTCGTAATCCGGGCCCAGATTCTGGTTCCGCGGCGGGGCAGCCGCCGTCAGCCGCAATGCCTCGGCTGACGCGCTAAGCGAGCCGATTTCATCCGGAGCGTCTTCGTCGTCGACACGATAGCGCTGGAGACCCGCGACCACCGCCTCATGCAGTTCCTCGGGCGTAATCGTCTCTTCCGCGATTTCACGCAGCGCCACGACAGGATTTTTGTCGCGGTCGCGATCGATCGTCAGCTCCGCGCCTGCGGAAACCTGGCGGGCGCGCTGCGCAGCCAACAGCACAAGATCAAACCGGTTGGGAACCTTGTCGATGCAATCTTCGACGGTGACGCGCGCCATGCTTTAACGCTCCGCTAAACAATCAATCTCTCGGAAAGCGCGCGGCCTATCAGCGTCCATCCCGCATGTCAATCAGAACGGGGTTGTAGAGCGATCCGGTCGGGGGCATCTGCCGATTATGAGAGGATTGCAGCCCAAACGCTTTCAGATCGATGATACGCGGCTGACCCTCTATGTTTCGGGGGCAGAGCGGTTGGAAGCCCTGCTTGCGCTGATCCGTGAGGCCAAGCAAAGTCTCCGGCTATTCTATTATATTTTCGCAGGCGACGAAGCCGGACGGCAAGTTCGTGACGCGCTCGTGGTCGCGCGCGAACGGGGCGTGAACGTCTCGCTCACCATCGACGGCTTCGGAAGCACCGCGAGCAAGGCTTTCCTTGCGCCGCTGTTGGATGCCGGCGCCGACATCTGCCGGTTCCTGCCACGCTTTGGCCGACGCTATCTGCTGAGAAACCATCAGAAGATGGCGGTGGCGGACGAAGCACGAGCGCTGATTGGCGGTTTCAACGTCGCGGACGATTATTTTGCCGATGAAGGGCGCAACCACTGGCGCGATCTCGGCATTGGCGTCGAAGGCCCGTCGGTCAAGCGGCTCGCTGGCTATTATGACGCGCTAGCGGACTGGTCGCGACAGCCTCACGCACGATTGCGGCGGCTCCGGCGGACGCTCGGCAAATGGAGCGATCAGGCAGGCTCGATGCGCTGGCTGATGGGCGGCCCGACCCGCCGCCTGAGCCCATGGGCGCGCGCCGTGAAGGCGGATTTGCACACGGCGCGCTCACTCGATCTCATCTCAGCCTATTTTGCGCCGAGCCCAATGATGCTTGGTCGGATCGCAGCGGTGGGACGCCGTGGCGGCATCGCAAATGTGATGACCGCCGCAAAATCCGACAGCGAAATCACGGTCGCCGCGGCCCGGCATAGTTATCATCGGCTGCTCAAGCATTCGGTTCGCGTCTGGGAATACCGTGCTGCCCGGTTGCACACGAAATTGCTGGTGCTCGATGACGCAGTCTATGTTGGATCAGCCAATTTCGACATGCGCAGCCTTTACCTCAATCTGGAGCTGATGCTGCGGGTGGAGGACAAGGCATTTGCCGACCATATGCGCGCTTACGCCGAGGAAGAGCGTTCGCTGGCCCAGGCAATCACGCCGCTATTGCATCGCCGGCGGCGCACCTGGTTTGCCAGGCTGCGCTGGAGTATCGCCTATTTCATCGTAGGTGTGCTCGATTCCAGCATCACCCGGAGGCTCAACTTCGCCAGACGGTGGCGTTGAGTCTTCTCAGTCCTTCCAAGCCCAGAAGACTTGCGCCGGCGGGATATTCATCGGCTCGAAGTCGCGATCGATGTTGGCGAAGTAGGGCTTGAGCAACGCAAGCACCTTCAACGCATATTGATAGATGACGAACGCCCCGCCGGGCCGAAGAACCGCGTGGGTTTCGCGCATGATCGCCGGCCCTACGCCGGGCGGCAAGGTTGAGAACGGCAAGCCCGACAGAACATAATCCGCCTGCTCGAAACCATGTCGGCCCAAGATATTGCTAACGTCGGCCGCGGATCCATGGACGAGGATCAACCGCGGATCATGGATGGTACGTTCAAGGTGGCGAACAAAGTCGCGATTGGTATCGATGGCGATCAAGGTCGCATCGGGGCCGAGACAATCAAGGATAGGTCGTGTGAAGGTGCCGACCCCCGGTCCATATTCAACAAAAACGCGCGTTGCTTCCCAATCGACCCGCGACAGCATCTTGTCGATCAGCTTGTCCGATGACGGAATGATCGAACCGATCATCGTGGGATGCTTGCAAAACTCCCGGAAGAACAAGGCAAGCGGAATATTGTCCATTTTCGGAAGACGGAGCTTGCGGCGGCTCTTGAGCGCGGTCTCGCCCGTTGACATGGTCTTCCAGCACTCCCTTCACGGTTCTGTCATACTCCCGTTGGCAAATGGCGCTGCCAAACGCAAGCGGTGCCGAGTGGAGACCACCCGGCAGTCGCTTTGTTCCCTTCAGTCGACAGGCCGTGGCTCGCGTGGCTTGAGCATTCCCGGCGCTACGAAACCGATGGGGGCGATAGCCATGGATTCCTGCTTCAGGCGCGCAGCCATCTGCTCATATTCCTGTTCGATTTCCGGGGTCACCGATGCACGCGTTTCCGTGAGCGCCGTCTCGAAATTGGCAGCCGTGACCTGCTGTGCCTGAAGCGATCCGCGCAACGCGATGAGACCCGCGCGACGCACCAGATCCTCGAGATCCGCGCCCGTGAACCGTTCCGTCCGCCGCGCAAGGCTTGGCAGATCGACGTCCGGCGTGAGCGGCATTCCCTCGGTATGGATGCCGAGAATACGGAGCCGTCCACCGTAATCAGGCACGCTCACATAGATGAGCTCGTCGAACCGGCCGGGCCGGAGCAGCGCGGGGTCGATCAGATTGGGCCGGTTGGTGGCGCCGATCACGACGACGGATTGCAGCTCCTCAAGCCCGTCCATCTCGGCCAGGATGGTATTGACCACGCGTTCGGTGACCTGCGGTTCCCCCAGCCCGCCACCACGCGCGGGCACGAGCGAATCAAGCTCGTCGAAGAAGATGACCGTGGGGGCAACTTGCCGCGCACGAGCAAACAAGCGCGCGATCTGCTGCTCGCTCTCGCCATACCATTTCGAGAGCAGATCGCTCGATTTGGTGGCGATGAAGTTCGCCTGCGCCTCACGCGCGACTGCCTTGGCGAGCAAGGTCTTGCCGGTACCCGGGGGCCCGTAAAGCAGGAAACCCTTCGCAGGGCGGATGCCGATGCGGCGAAACGCTTCAGGATCCTTGAGCGGCAATTCGACGCCCTCGCTCAAACGCTCGCGCGCCTCGTCGAGCCCGCCGACGTCGGTCCAGCGGACATTGGGCGCCTGAACCATCACCTCGCGCATGGCGGATGGCTGGACGCGCTTGAGCGCATTCAGAAAATCCTCGCGCGTGACGGACAGCGTATCGAGTACCTCCGGAGGCACCGTTCCTTCTTCGAGATTGAGCTTCGGCATGATGCGGCGGACCGCCTCGATCGCCGCTTCCCGCGCCAGGGCCGCCAGATCGGCGCCGACGAAGCCGTAGGTCGTTCGCGCGAACTCATCCAGGTCCACCTTGTCGCCCAGCGGCATGCCGCGCGTGTGGATCCCCAGAATTTCCCTGCGGCCTCGCTCGTCCGGCACGCCGACGACGATTTCCCGATCGAACCGGCCGGGCCGCCTGAGTGCTTCGTCTAGGGCCTCCGGGCGGTTGGTCGCTGCGATCACGACCGTGTTCTGGCGCGCTTCGAGCCCGTCCATCAGCGTGAGCAGCTGCGCGACCAATCGTTTTTCGGCTTCGCCAGTTACCTGCGCCCGCTTGGGCGCGATCGAGTCGATCTCATCGATGAAGATGATGGACGGCGCCGACTTGGCAGCCTGCTCGAACACGTCCCGCAATCGTTTCTCGCTTTCGCCATAGGCCGAGCCCATGATCTCGGGGCCGGCGATATGGAAAAACTCGGCGTGGCTTTCATTCGCGACTGCCTTGGCAAGCCGGGTCTTCCCGGTTCCGGGCGGGCCATGCAACAGCACGCCCTTGGGCGGATCGACGCCGAGGCGTTGAAACAGTTCGGGATAGCGCAGTGGCAGCTCGACCATCTCGCGCACCTGATCGATGGTAGATCCAAGGCCACCGAGATCGTCATAGGTGACGTCGGCGCGCCGGGTGTCGCGTGCCTCTTCATATTCGGGGCGCAGCTCCACCTCGGTTTCAGGGGTGATATGAACAATGCCCTTCGGGCTCGACGCCACCACCATGAGCCGGATTTCCTGCAAGGCATAAGCAGGGGCGTTCAGCATTTGCGACAGCGCGGGCGGCATATCCGAACGATCCACCCGCTGCTGGCCGGCGGTGGCGACGACGTCGCCAGCGGTCAGCGGGCGCATACCGAACGTCCGCTTCAATGCGTTTGCCGAGCCCTGGAGGCGCAGATTTTCCTGAGCCGGAGCGAACACTACGCGCGTAGCCGGCTTCGAGTCCGCTTTCCTGATCTCGACGAAGTCGCCCGAGCCGATCCCGGCGTTGGCGCGTTGCAGGCCGTCGAGCCGCAAGATCTCCAGGCCTTCGTCCTCGGCATAGGAAAGAACGGCGCGCGCAGGAGTCGCCCGCTTGCCGACGATCTCGATAACATCACCCTCCAACAGGCCAAGCGAGGTCATCACCGTTCGCGGCAAACGCGCCAAGCCACGCCCGGCATCTTCAGGCCGCGCATTCGCGACCTGTAACTTTCTCATTGGTTGCTCACTGTCGGCCATGTCGCGTCTCCTGCCCCCATATGCAGAGGACAGATAAGGTATCGAACGCCGATTTCGATCCCAAAAAAAATGGGCCGGCGAGCCGGCCCGGAAGTTTTAGGAGAGGATGCCTGAAAGGCAGGATCGTTGTGCAGCTGCGAACAGAACTTTGCAATTGCGTAAAACGCATTGACGATTGCACTTTGCGCAATTAGGCTGTTGCATCGATGACCATGCGAGATTGCGCGATGGTTTTCGGCTTCATCATCTGCATGCCCAGTGCGTTTTCGGAGTTCGGCCTTGCGGCGTTTGCCTCCCTTGACTGCTATTGAAGCCTTCGTGCAGGTCGCTCGGGAAGGGTCGGTGAAAAGCGCGGCAGCGAAACTTTCCTTGTCATCTCCGGCTCTTAGCAGGCGGCTCCAAACGCTTGAGCGGTTCGTTGGGACCCCCTTGTTCGACCGTCGTCACCAGGCGATGGTCTTGAACGGTGATGGTGAAAAGCTGTTGCAGCGAATTGCCCCCGCGCTCGATATGCTCAGCGACGCAATTGAGGTCACGACCGGCGGGGAGCAGGAGATTCTTCGCTTGAGGCTGGCGGTGCCCCCGCTTTTTGCATCGCAGCGATTGATGCCATTAATGGCTGCTCTTCGTCAGCATCACCCCAATGTGCACGTGGATATGACCACGACCGTCAATGGCCTGACGCGGCTTCACGATGGCATTGATGCCGCGGTCGTGCTGGTACGAGAGGTCGATGCCGGGCTTTACGCGCGGCAGATCGATCGCGGGCAGATCGTGCTGATCGGTGCCCGTTCATTTGCGGAGCAGTTGGGCAGGCCCTTCGAGCCTCGCGATATCTCCGGGCTTACGGTACTGCTGCATAACGACATTCGCGAAAGCTTCGATACATGGCGGGAAGCGATCGGCATGCCCGAGCTTGAGCCGCTTACCATCGATTATTTCGATTCCGGACAGCTCATTCTGGATGCGGCGGCGGCAGGCCTTGGCATTGCGTTCATGTTTGACGGCCATCTTGCCGCCGCGCATGACGAGCGGCTGGTCTTGCTGTCCGACCAGCATATCGTCAGCCCGCAAAGCTATTGGTTCGCGTGCCGCAAAAGTGCGTTCTCGAACCGCGCCGTCCGGATCTTCCATGACTGGCTGTTCGAAACGCTTGGTTCGACGGCGCCGCGTTAAGCGTCTGCAGCAACTTTCATCGAGACGATCTTGCCGGGATTACGAGGCGGCTCGCCCTTGGGAAGCGCGTCGATATTCTCCATTCCCTCCACGACTTCGCCCCAGACGGTATATTGGCGGTCGAGGAAGGTCGCATCATCGAAACAGATGAAGAACTGGCTGTTGGCGCTGTTCGGATTGTTGGTCCGCGCCATCGAGCACACGCCGCGCACATGTGGCTCGGACGAAAATTCCGCGGGCAGGTCGGGCTTGTCCGATCCGCCCATGCCCGTGCCGCTCGGATCGCCGCCCTGCGCCATGAAGCCGTCGATGACGCGGTGGAAGACGACGCCGTCATAAAAGCCTTCGCGTGCCAGTTCCTTGATGCGCTCGACGTGCTGTGGAGCGAGGTCGGGCCGCAGCCGAATGACCACGTCGCCACTCTCCAAGGTAAGCAGCAGGGTGTTTTCGGGATCGTCGGCCATCAATCTACTCCTTCAGGTTGCCGTCGCTTAAGCGACGAGCGCTGGTTCCGCCAGCCCATATTCTTCGGCCATGAGCGCATAGCTGCGCACCCTGGCTGCATGGTCGGGCAAGATGTTGACGAGCATGATCTCGTCAGCTGCATAAAGATCGCGAACTTCGTCGAGCTGGGCTCTGACCTCAGCCGGCGTGCCGAGCGCGCGGCGACGGTCTATCGTCGTGTCTGGATAGGAGCGTTGCCACGCGAGCGCCTTTTCCACGCTGGGAACCGGAATCAAACGGCCCTGGCGCAAATGGGCGAACATCATGGCTGAAGGCGCAGCGAGATCCAGCGCTTCCTGCCGCGTTGGGGCCGCGATCGTCCATACCGCCACAGCGACATAGGGCTGGGCAAGCCAAGCCGACGGTTTGAATTTTTGGCGGTAAGCGGCCGCCATGCGCGCGCCATCCGAATTTATGAAATCAGCGAAACAATAAGGCAGCCCTGCTTCGGCAGCCCAAAGCGCTGACTCCATCGAAGAGCCGAGCAGCCAAGGGGCTGGCGATCCGCCCCCACCCGTAGCCAAGTTTTTCGACAAGGCGGCGAAGGCATGGCCGGCCGGCATAGTATCGCCGAGATAGGCGAGGAGTTCCGCCAGTTGCTCGGGAAAATCATGAGCCGCGACCCGGCTGCGGTCGCGTTGCAGCGCGAATGCCGTCCGCCCATCGGTGCCAGGCGCGCGCCCGATCCCGAGATCGATCCTGCCGGGCGCGAGCGCCGCGAGCAGCCGAAACGTCTCGGCCACTTTGAACGGCGAATAGTGCGGCAACATGATACCGCCCGAACCAATCCGGATCCGCTTCGTCTGCACGGCTATAGGCCCGATCAGAGCCTCCGGTGCGGCCCCGGCCAAGCCCGGCGACGCATGATGCTCGGCCAGCCAATAACGATGAAAGCCGAGGGCGTCGCAGTGTCGAGCGAGATCGAGCGTATTGGCCACGGCATCGGCGGCCGTCGATCCCTCGGCGATGGGAGACTGGTCAAGGACGGACAGGGCATATCTGGGATGCATTACCGAGGCGATATAGGGCCGAGCGGAACGATTGAAAGGCCGGTCCCCCCGCTCTAACTACGGGGATCATGGAAGTCACCATTCAGATGCCGGCGGGGCGGCGGCTTGCCCTCACCATCGTGGTGATGGTCGCCACATTGCTCCAGGTGCTCGATTCGACCATTGCGAACGTAGCGCTGCCGCATATGGAGGCCGCCTTGGGCGCGGCGCCTGACACGATCTCCTGGGTGCTGACATCCTATATTATTGGCGCCGCCATTGCCACGCCTTTGACCGGATGGATCGACGCGCGCATCGGTCGGCGCACGCTCATGGCAGTCGCGGTGGGCGGCTTCACAATCACCTCGGCGGTATGCGGCGTGGCCAACTCGCTCCAGATGATGGTTGCCGCGCGTTTTGCCCAGGGGCTGTTCGGCGCCTTCATCTCACCCCTCAGCCAGTCGATAATGCTGGATATCTATCCCTATCGGGAACGTCCCAAGGCGATGTCGATCTGGGGCATGGGGGTCATGGTCGGGCCGATTCTGGGCCCGCTCATCGGAGGCGTTTTGACGGATGCCTATTCGTGGCGGTGGGTGTTTTTCGTGAATTTGCCGCTGGGGCTGGCCGCGCTGGTCGGCATATTTGCGCTGCTGCCGCAGACCCGGTTGACCAAGCCCAATTTCGATATGGTCGGTTTCGCCTTCCTCGCGCTGGCACTCGGTTCGCTCCAGCTCGTGCTGGACCGGGGAACCCAGCTCGATTGGCTTTCTTCGACGGAGATCATTGTAGAGCTTTGCGTTTTTGCAGCGACGCTTTGGATGTTCATCACCCATACGATAACCGCGCGTGATCCGCTCATTCCGGTTGCGCTTTTCCGCGATCGCAATTTCGTCATCGCTAACCTGTTCATTCTGATCGTCATGGGCGTGGTGATGGCGGGCGCCGCGCTGGTTCCGCCCATGGTTCAGTCACTGTTCGGACACGACACGACCGGCGCCGGCATGTTGATGATGCCGCGAGGCGTGGCGACCATGGTTTCCATGATTGTGGCGGCTAAGCTTGCAACACGCCTCGATCCTCGCGTCCTGCTTGCAATCGGCATGCTGCTGATCGGAAGTGCGCAGTGGATGATGACCGGCTTTTCGTTGGAGATGGATAGCCGGCCGATCATCGTGACCGGATTGGTTCAGGGGCTTGGCTTCGGCTTCGTCATGGTACCGCTGAACCTTATGGCGTTTGCCACCATAGCCCCAAAGTTGCGGACGACGGCGGCTTCGGTGTGGAGCCTCTCCCGCAATATCGGAGGCTCGATCACGATTTCGCTTTTTTCAGCGCTGCTGGCTCATAATCTTCAGGTGGCCCACTCGGACCTGGCGGGTGAGATCGGCGCCACCCGCTTTCCGATCCTGCAGGGTGGGTTCGCCGAAATCGTCGGGATGAATACAACGACCGCGCTTCAGTTCCTTGACGCTGAAATCAACCGGCAGGCGATGATGATTTCCTACCTGGATGACTTTCTGCTGATGGCGCTAGCGACATTCATACTTCTGCCCTTCACGCTGGCAATGAAAATGAGCAAAACACGGCCGCCAGCCGACCACGCGATGGTGCTGGAATAGGCTGACAAAAGCCATTCGGCCCTATAGGTGAAGCTCCCCTTGCGGAGAGCGATCGATGAGCGAGACCCACGACGAGACCGCTGCGCTTCTTCCCGACCAAGGGCAGGGGCGCACCAGCCACGACAAGGAAGATCGGCTCACACCTGAGTTCGTGGGGGCAGTGGTCGATCGCGTCGAAGCTGGAGACATCGAGTCCGCGCGCGAGCTCGTCGCGCCGCTTCATCCCGCAGATATCGCCGATCTCTTCGAGCTCGCGCCATCAGAGGCGCGCAGGCCACTGGCCAGTGCGCTCGCAGAAATGCTCGATGGCGATGTGCTCGCTGAAATGAACGAATGGGTGCGCGACGATCTCATCGATGCGCTTGCCCCACATCAGGTCGCGGAAATTGCCACCCAGCTCGACACCGATGACGCGGTCGCGATCATCGAGGAGCTCGATGCCGACGATCAGCGCGAGGTATTGCGCGCGCTCGCGCCGGACGACCGCGCGGCCATCGAGGAAGCGCTCTCCTATCCCGAGGAATCCGCCGGCCGGTTGATGCAGCGCGATCTTATCGCGGTGCCGGAACATTGGACGGTCGGCGATGTGCTCGATTACCTGCGTCGCAACGAGGATCTGACCACCGACTTCTGGGAAATCTTCGTGGTTGATCCCGGCCACAAGCCGGTCGGCACGTGCAAATTGAGCTGGGTGCTACGAACGCCGCGATCGATTGCGATCGCCGACGTCATGCAACGCGAGCAGACGCTGGTCCCGGTCGACATGGATCAGGAGGAAGTCGCGCTACGATTTCAGAAATATGCGCTGATCTCGGCGGCCGTGGTCGATCAGTCGGGCCGGCTGGTCGGCATGATCACGGTCGACGATGTCGTGCACATCATTCAGGAAGAGGCCGGTGAGGACATTCTGCGTCTGTCCGGTGCAGGCGATGGCGATATCAACGAGCCGATTGCCCTGACGGTCCGTTCGCGGCTTACATGGCTCGTCGTCAATCTGGGAACGGCCATCATCGCGGCTTCGGTGGTTGGCCTGTTCCAGGGGGAAATCGCCAAGTTCGCGTTGTTGGCGGTGCTGATGCCGATCGTATCGGGCATGGGGGGAAACGCCGGCACTCAGACCTTGGCGGTGGTGGTGCGCGCGCTGGCGACCAATCAGCTCACCAGTTCCAATACCATCCGCATGATCCTGCGTGAATTGGGCATAGCGGCGGCGAACGGCGCGTCGCTGGGCGCGCTGATCGGCGGGGGCACGTGGCTCATCTACGGCAATGCCGGGCTGGCACTCGTCATCGCGATGGCGATGGTGATCAACAACCTCGTTGCTGGCCTTGCCGGCGTGATGGTGCCGGTCGGGCTCGATCGATCGAAGATCGATCCTGCCGTGTCCTCAGCGGTGTTCGTGACGATGATGACCGACGTGATGGGCTTTTTTTCTTTTCTGGGTCTTGCGAGCGTCATGGGGCTGGCCGGGTAAGCCAGCTCCCAGGGGGTGGCGATCAACCGGATTTTTTCCGGCCGGCCAATCCGTCGGCGACGCTTACCGAAAAAAGTGCGATCGTAAACAGCGCAACGGCCACCACCACCATTTCCACATAATGCGCGCCAACAAAGCCAAGCATTCGATCCTCCATCCAAACAGGAGGTGCAATGCTATGGGCGTTCGGCAGGCGCGTATTTGACCAAGGTCAAACTGTCAGCCCGGCCCCCGCTCAGCGGCAGGTGACATTATCCCGGTCGATCGATCTGCCCAGCAGAGCGCCGGCTCCGCCGCCGAGCAGGGTTCCCAATGTTTTCGAACCGCCGGGCGCGATCGTGTTGCCAAGCAGACCGCCTGCGATTCCGCCGATGATCAGGCCTGTCGTGCCGTCGGCACGGCGGCAATAATAGCGCCCGTCACGGCCGCGATAGATCCGGTCGCCGGCGCCGAGCCGGCGCGGCTTGTAATAGCGCCCGTCGCGATAGTAGTGATCCGCGTAATAGCCGCCTCTTTCCCGATCGGGCCGGTCATAATCATAGCGGTGATAATCCCGCCATTCCTCCTTCGCCCGGCGGCCATGCGCCGGCGCCCAAGGCGGCGGATCGCCGGCTGCCGGCACGATGGGAGCAGCAACGGCTGCCAATGTCGCCGCCAGGATGAATTTGCGCATCATTCTTCTCCTTATCTTCAGTAGCCGCAACGGATCGAGCCCGCTTTCGTTGCATGGTCGTAACGCAAAATGCCGGATGTCAGGCCGGTTGCGGTAGTTCCGAGATGCGAGGCGAAGACGCCACGACCTCAGGCTTAAGCTGCCGCCAGATCATCGTGACGAGCCCGAGCGGAACGAGGGGCATCAGATTCGCCAACGGCCACGCAGCCCAGTTCTCGACGATGTGAAGGATCATCAGCAGCCAGAGCACGACGAGGCCGCCCTTGGTGTTGCGTCGTTCGGCGAGCCACAGGAAGGGGGAAATGAGCAGCACGGCATCGTAAAGAAAGAGATATGGGCTCACCAACGGCGTAGCTGCGGCCAGCATCGCCACTTTCGCGGAAAGCTCATAAGGTCCGCGCCAGATTATCCAGACGGCAAGGGCAGCGCCCGCGGCTGCGAGCATCTGCAAGGCATAGGCTTGCGAGGCGCCCGCGCCCCAAAAGCGCGCCGCGGCATAGATGCTGGTCATCTTATAGGCGGCCAGTGGGCTATCGAACACCATCGCCGAATAGGCAGGCGTCGCTTTGAACATCGAGAGATAGGGCTGCTCACCGAAGATCAGCCAGGATAGGATCAGCAAGGCCGCTACCGAACAAGCCGCGCCGCCGAAAGCCCGCCACTCGCGCCCGGCCAGAAATGCAACCGGCAGCAGCAGGGCGAGCTGAGGCTTGATGATCAGGCAGCCAAACATCAACCCGCTCAGGAACGGGCGCTTTCCCAGCTGATGCGAGGCCGCAAGGAAAACGGTGCCCGTCATCAATCCAACCTGGCCAACGAGGCCATTGACCACGGCGGGCGGAAAGGCGGCGGCCTGCCATCGCGATCCGTGCCAGATCCGCTCGACCATCATTACGTAAAGTATGAAGAGGCCGGTCACGCAGAAGCCGACCGACAGTGTATAAGGTAGCAGAGCCATAGGCACCGCGAAGATCAGCATCGGGGGCGGGTAGAGAAACGCCATAATGCCGCCCGTGGCGCCGACACTGGCTTGGACGGCTTTATGCGCGGCAATATCATAGGCGGCGGCGGCATGTCCCGAGAGCGCCAGCTTGCCCGCGGCCCAGAAGTTGACGAAGTCCATCTGCCGCGGATGCAGTAGGTTGGAGAAGAACGAGAGCGCGCATAGAAAAAGCGATGCGTAAGCAAGCGCCCTGCACGTGCGCGTGAAGGGGAAAGCA
This sequence comes from uncultured Sphingomonas sp., assembly GCA_965727025.1. GTDB lineage: Bacteria > Pseudomonadota > Alphaproteobacteria > Sphingomonadales > Sphingomonadaceae > CANJQJ01. The sequence continues at coordinate 203 of CBFRWL010000005.1, read as the reverse complement.
GGGAACTGCCGCATGATGCGCATCATTTCAGCTTCTTCGTGCGCAACGGAAAAGAGAAAGGCGGCGAAGCCTGGCCCCGCCGCCTTTCCGTTTTTCGACTGTGGTCGCCGAACTTACTTCAGGTTCGACGAGACGCTGTTGAAGGTCGTGCCGATCTTGCCACCGAGGGTGGTCATCGCGCTGATCGCGGCGACGGCGATGAG
>CBFRWL010000004.1:0-26717 GCA_965727025.1 uncultured Sphingomonas sp. | reverse complement strand
AAGCCGGGTGACCGGCTGACGCTGCGCGGGCCGTTGGGCAGTTTCTATCTTCGCAGCCCGAAACGGCCGATGGTGTTTCTTGCCGGCGGGACTGGCATCGCGCCGATCCTATCGATGCTCGAAGTGCTGGCGGAGGACGGCTCTCACGGCCACGCCGTCACGCTCATCTATGGGGTTCACGAGGTGGCCGATCTCGTTTGCAAGGAGCGGATCGATGAGCTGGCACGGCAGATCCCGAACTGTACCGTCATCACCACCTGTTCTGGCGCGAATCACGGCCACACCCGGACCGGTCGCGTGATCGCCCATCTCGATGCGGCCCATCTGAACGCCGGCGATGTCGACATCTATCTGTGCGGGCCTCCCGAAATGGTTGAAACCGTGCGCCAGCATGTCGAGTCACTCGGCGTGACGCCGGCCGCGTTCCACTACGAAAAGTTCATTCCCGCCCAGCCCGAGGCCAAGGCGGCATGATCTTCGCCGGGCGCTTTGACACCAAAGTGATCGTAGTCACCGGAGCGGCGCAGGGCATTGGCCGCGCCGTGGCACTGCGCGCCGTGGCGGAAGGCGCAAAGGTGCTGCTCGTCGATCGGGCGAATTTCGTTGGCGATGTCGCTGCAGAGGCGGAAGGCGACGCGCACGGCTTTGTCGCGGATCTCGAGACGCACGCTGGCGCATCTGATGCGATGACGGAAGCTGTCAGGCGCTTCGGGCGGATCGACATCCTCATCAACAATGTTGGCGGGGCGATTCGCATGCGGCCGTTTGCCGAGTTCGAGCCGGAGCAGATCGAGGCGGAAATTCGCCGTTCGCTATTCCCGACGATGTGGTGCTGTCATGCCGCTCTCCCTCATATGCTCTCGGCCGGCAGCGGCACGATCGTCAATGTTTCCTCGAACGCGACGCGCGGCATACGCCGCGCGCCCTATTCCGCGGCGAAAGGCGGAATCAACGCGCTGACCCAAAGCCTTGCAATGGAATATGGCGAACAGGGCATACGCGTCGTCGCCACGGCGCCAGGCGGCACCGAAGCGCCGCCCCGCCGGATCGCCCGCAACGCCGCGGGCGACAGCGCCCAGGAGCAAGCCTGGATGGCGGAAGCCGTCGCGCAGGTCACGGCCTCCACCTTCGTGAAACGCTACGCCACGTTGGAGGAACAGGTGGCACCGATCCTGTTCCTCGCGTCCGACGAAGCCTCCTACATCACCGGTTCGATACTGCCCGTCGCGGGCGGCGATTTGGGCTAATGGCGAGGATTGACCATTGAAGAGCAAGATCTACGACAGCCCCGCCGCTGCCCTCGAGGGCGTCCTGTTCGACGACATGACGATCATGTCGGGAGGCTTTGGCCTGTCCGGCAATCCAGAGAGCCTGATCCCGGAAATCCGCGCCAGCGGTGTTCGGGGTCTGACCGTCATCTCGAACAATGCCGGCGCTGACGGCTTCGGGCTCTGGATGCTGCTGGAGAGCCGGCAGATTGCCAGGATGATCTCGTCCTATGTTGGCGAGAATAAGCTGTTCGAACAGCAATACCTCTCCGGCGAACTGGCGCTTGAACTGACGCCACAAGGCACACTCGCCGAGCGAATCCGTGCTGGCGGCGCGGGCATACCGGCCTTCTACACCAAGACCGGCGTCGGCACCGTTGTTGCCGAGGGCAAGCTCGTGGAGACGTTCGAAGGCGAGGAGTATGTGCGGGAAACTTGGCTGCGCGCCGACTTGTCGATCATCAAGGCATGGCGCGCCGATCCAGCCGGCAATCTGATGTTCCGGAAAACTGCGCGCAACTTCAATCCGAACATGGCCACGGCAGGCAAAATAACTGTCGTGGAAGTGGAAGAGATCGTCGAAGCGGGCAGCTTCGATCCCGATTGCATCCATACGCCCGGCATCTTCGTCGACCGGGTCGTGCTGAGCACCATCAATGAGAAGCGGATCGAGAAGCTGACCGTCCGCGAAACGGAGACCACATGATGGGCTGGACCCGGGAACAGATGGCCGCGCGGGCCGCGCAGGAGCTTCGGGACGGCTTCTACGTCAATCTCGGCATCGGCATCCCGACGCTGGTGGCGAACCATGTGCCCGCCGGCCTCGACGTGACATTGCAGTCCGAGAACGGGATGCTGGGCATCGGCCCGTTCCCGACCCGCGATGCGGTCGATCCCGACCTCATCAATGCCGGCAAACAAACGATCACCGCCCTGCCGACGTCGAGCTTCTTCTCCTCGGCGGACAGTTTCGCGATGATTCGCGGCGGCCATATCGACATGGCCGTGCTGGGCGCAATGGAGGTCAGCGAAGCCGGCGACATCGCCAACTGGACGATCCCGGGCAAGATGGTGAAGGGCATGGGCGGCGCGATGGACCTCGTCGCCGGCGTCAAGCGCGTGGTGGTGGTGATGGACCATGCCAACAAGGCCGGCGAAGCCAAGATTCTGGCCTCATGTACTCTGCCGTTAACCGGGAAAGCCTGCGTCGATCTGATCATCACCGACCTGTGTGTGATGGCGTGTGACAAGCCCGGACTTCGGCTGATCGAACTCGCGCCCGGCGTCACGCTCGAGGAGGTGCGTGCGAAGACGGGCGCCGCATTCGCGGTCGACGCAGACCTGGAACGGACAGCCTGATGCCTTTCGCCCAATCCAACGGTGCGCGCATCTACTGGAAGGTCGAAGGAGAAGCGGGGAATCCCGCGCTCGTGCTGCTCAATTCGATCGGCACCGACATGGATGTTTGGACGCCCGCGCTATCTTCCCTGCACCGCCATTTCCTCGTCCTGCGGATCGATACGCGCGGCCACGGCGCCTCCGATGCGCCCGAAGGCGATTACGACATGGCATTGCTCGCCGGCGATGTCGGAATCGCGATGGATGCGGCCGGAATCGAGGCCGCTATTATAGCGGGCGTGTCGCTCGGCGGCATGATCGCGATGCGGATGGCGTTGGACGCGCCGACGCGGGTGGCCGGTCTCGTGCTCGTTTGCACGTCGGCGACGATGGATCCGGCGGCCTGGCAGGCACGGATCGACACGGTACGCGCCGACGGCATGGATGGCATCGCCGATCTGGCGATGTCACGCTTCCTGTCGCCGACATTCTCCGGCGAACACCCGGCGGTCGCAGCCACCATCCGGCGCGGCCTGCTGTTGATGGCGCCTGCCGGATATGCGGGGTGCGGCGCGGCGATTAGGGACATGGCGCTGGCCGATCGCCTCATCGACATCAGCCAGCCAGCGTTGGTGGTGACCGGCGCGCGCGACACATCGACGCCGTTTGAAGGGCATGGCGAACATCTCGTTGCCGGCATTCCCGCCGCCCGGCATGTCGCGCTCGACGCGGCGCATCTCGCGCCGCTGGATGCGCCCGACACGCTGGCGTCCGCGATCATCGCTTTTTCCGCAGGTTGAAATCCCATGTCCGACGCCTTCATCTGCGACGCCATCCGCACGCCAATCGGCAAACTGGGCGGCGCGCTGTCTTCGGTTCGCGCCGATGATCTCGCCGCGATTCCGATCCGGGCGCTCGTCGAGCGCAATCCCGGCGTGGACTGGTCGGCGGTGGACGACACGATCCTTGGCTGCGCTAATCAGGCGGGCGAGGACAATCGCAACGTCGCTCGCATGGCCGTGCTGCTGGCTGGGCTTCCGGAAGCTGTACCCGGATCGACCGTCAACCGCCTATGTGGATCAGGCCTCAACGCGGTGGGATCGGCGGCGCAGGCGATCCGCGCGGGCGATGCTGAACTGATCATCGCCGGTGGTGTCGAGAGCATGACCCGCGCGCCCTACGTCCTTGGCAAGGCGGGCACCGCATTCGACCGGGCTCAGACGATCGAGGATACGACGCTTGGCTGGCGCTTCGTCAATCCGGCCATGCGCGAGGCATATGGCGTCGAGACGATGCCGCAGACTGGCGAGAATGTCGCCGACGAGTGGAAGGTCAGCCGCGAGGACCAGGATCGGTTCGCGGCGGCCAGCCAGCAAAAGGCTGCTCTGGCGATCGCAAACGGTCGGCTAGCGAAAGAAATCGTGCCGGTTACCGTCCTGCAGGCAAAGGGTGGGTCGACCGTCTTCTCGCGGGACGAGCACCCTCGTCCGACCAGTCTCGAAGCGCTTGGAAAGCTCAGGCCCGTCGTGCGCGCCGACGGGACGGTAACCGCCGGCAACGCCTCGGGCCTGAACGATGGTGCCGCGGCCATGCTCGTCGCGTCCGAGGCGGCGGCCGCCCGTCACGGTTTAACGCCCCGCGCCCGGCTTCTCGGCATGGCCGCGGCGGGCATCGCCCCGCGCGTCATGGGGGCCGGCCCGATTGAGGCGGCGCGCAAGCTCGTGCGCGCGACCGGCGTGACGCTCGACCAAGTCGATGTCATCGAACTGAACGAGGCCTTCGCCAGCCAGGCGATCGCGACGTTGCGCGATCTGGCGATTGAGATGGACGACCCCCGCGTCAACCGGAACGGCGGCGCAATTGCGCTGGGACACCCGCTGGGCATGTCGGGTGCGCGGATCGTGATGACGATGGTCGAGGAACTGCACCGCACGCATGGCCGCTACGGCCTTGCCTTCATGTGCATCGGTGTGGGGCAGGGCGTAGCGCTGCTGGTCGAACGCGTTTGATGGCGGGATCGTGAATTGGCGAACTCCTGCAACGGCCATCAAGGGCCAAAGGGGATAGTATGGACGATCTGCCAGGCGGTTCGCTGCACGTACGGTTATCGTCGGCAATCGAATCGATGGATCAATTGTTCGAGCAGATAAACAATATCGTACAGCGCGAGGACCGGGAGCGGCTGTATGAACTGCTCCGATGTCGACGTCTGCTGACGAGCCAGATCGACACGCTGGCGCACCTCGCAGAAGAGGCGGCCGACAATGCCTCCCAAGCGACATTACGGCGACGTGTCGCCGACCTGCGCTACCAAGTCGCCGAGCATCAATCCCGCTGGCCGGCGGTCATGATCGACGGGTCAGCGGAATATCAGCGATCCGCGACCAGCGTGATGCACACCTATCGCGACCTCTCCCTCTGGCTCCGCACGATGCTGTTGTAACTTCGCGGCCAACCGCTTCCTGCAGGTGAGCGACTGCCCACCGCCAGGAAAGTCATCCCGCTGACTGCAATCCCATGATGGTGCGCGCCTCCGCTGGAGTTGCGAGTTCGTAGCCAAGCTCCTCGACCAATCGCGCGGCACGCTGCGTCAGCATCTGGTTGGTCGCGAGACGCCCCTGCGTATAATAGAGATTGTCTTCGAGACCGACGCGAATATGCCCGCCGAGCAGCAGTGCGTTGCAGATGCACGGGAGTTGCGCACGTCCGATCCCGGTGACGCCGAAGATGGCATCCGGCGGCAGCAGATCCACCATCGTTTGCAGAATCTTGGGCGAGTAAGGCATCGCGTTCTGGAAGGCGCGGTCGGTGCCGAGAACGATGTTGACGAAATAGGGTGGCCGGTCGAGTCCCGCGGCAGTCAGCGTGGTAACGTCCTGGACGATATGGCTGGGACTGAACACTTCCCATTCGGGCTTGATGCCGCGTGCCATCATCAGCTCCGCAAGCTGGCGCGAGCGCTGCGGTGACGTATGCATCAGCAGTTCCCGCCCGCCGAAGGTCGCGATGATAGTGGTCGCATCGAGCGTGCACATCTCCGCGCCCGCTTCGATCCCCTTGATCCGCTCTTCCCAGAGGATTTCGGGATAGCCGTTCGGACCTTCTCCGATCATGTCGCCATCAACGCCGCCACCGGTGGAGTTGTTGATGACGATGTCGCAGCGTTCACGCACTAGGCGATTGATACGCGCGTAGATTTCCGGGTCGCACGTCGCCTTGCCATCCGCGCGACGTGCATGGATCGCGGCTACGCTTGCGCCCAGTTTCCAGCACGCGTGGATATCGTCGGCAATCTCTTCCGGTGTGGTCGGAAGCGCTGGGTTCTGCGCCTTGCTCGCCATACCGCCGGTTGGCGCGATCGTTAAGATGATCTTGCGGGACATTTGGGTTCCTCTCTATCGTCGGTCAGGCTGGCGTCAGCACGCGCAGCGTCACCCGCGAGACGCACACGGTGTCTCCGGTTTCGTCTTGGATACGGACCGACCAGATATGCGTGCCGCGGCCCAGTTTGTCGGGACGCGCGACACCGGTCACACGGCCAGTGGACACCTTGCGAACGTGGCTGGCGTTGATCTCGACGCCGACAACGGCGCGATCTTCACCAGCGACCAGAACGCCGGCGATAGAAGCCAGCGTCTCCGCCAGTGCGGCCGAAGCGCCGCCATGGAGAAGGCCAAACGGCTGTCGGGTACGTTCATCCACCGGCATCGTCGCCGCCAGCCAGTCGTCGCCGCTTTCAGTGAATACGATGCCGAGATGACCGATCATATTGCCATCGCCGGCCGTATTGAGATCGACAAGATCGATTGAGCGGCTCCAGATCGGACGGCTGTCGCTGCTAACCTTGGCATTCATATCGCCACGTCCGCATCAAGAGGCCAGATCGGCCGGCGGACGTTCCGGAACGGGAAGCGCGTGAAGTCGACCGAAACGAGCCCGCCAGAATCGACGAAAACGATCTCGCGCGCGATCGCCTCGAAGTCGGCGCGGAAATGGTTGATGCCCTTCATCGCCATGATCGTCGTGCGCTCGGGGTCGACCCCCACGATTCGATATTGCTCGCGATCCTCGGGCTGGCAAAGTAGCGAGACGAGAAGGATCGACACCTGACCGACCCTGACGAGCGCGCAGTCGCCCATATGACCGATCGTGCCCGTGGCGTAAGCGCCCTTGCGGCGATAGATGCCATTCGACAGCCGGACGATCTCAGCCGCGACGGAGATCGGACCGCCGCCATAGGTCGGATCCTGTCGGCCGCCGATCGTCAGCGCGACCGTCGCGCCGACCCCAGCATCGCGCGCTACGCCGACTGAGACCGGATCGAAGATCGGGCCAACAACGGTACCGGCCGGATCTATCCGCAGCAACTCCGCGAGCAGCGCCGTGCCGTCGCCGTAGCCGCCACCCATCATTCCGTCCGTATAGTCGGCGAGGATGACCGGGCCGACGCCGGCCGGCGCGCCGACCGCTTTCGCGACTGCCTCGGCAACCGGAAGATGTGTAATGCTGACGAAATCGCGCGTTGGCCATGCCTCGCGGATCAATCGCTGCGCGACGGTGTCCTGGCCGGCGTCGGCACCGTCGCCGACGACGATCACCGAGGGGCCGGCTTCCTCGACGTCGCCATAATAAAAGCCAGCATTGAGCGAGATGTCGAGAATGCGCGGATCATCACGCTCTATCCCGCGCGCGACCTCAAGCAACCGGCACATCGGCCCCTCCGGATCGATGGTCCGCCCCATGTCGAGGCCCGCCATCATCGGCAGGCGCGCGACCGCCGCATACGGCCTGATTTCGCCGCGCATCGTCCGATCCAGCAGAGTTGCCGCGCGGTGCGCAGTCTCCCAATGGTCGGTATGCGGCGTCGTGCGATAGCTGGTGACGATATTCGCGTGCGCGACCATTCGGTCTGACACGTTGGCGTGGAGATCGAGCAGAACTGCGATCGGCACTTCGGGACCAACCAGGGCTCGTACCCTCTGGACGATCTCGCCTTCGCTATCAGGGTAGTCGACGACGAACATGGAACCGTGAAGCGGTAGAATGACGCCGTCGACCTTACCCAACTCCTTGAGCCCCGCGATCAACCGGTCAGCGATGATAGAGAACGCCTCTGTGGTCACGGGGCCGGAGGGGATGGCCTGGGCAAAGAAGGGAAAACTGAGCTCCCAGTCGAAATCGCGGGCGGCGGACAGGATGCCGCCTTCGATCGAACGGGATTCGATCAGGTCCGCATCTGCATCTATCGATCCCGGGGTTGCTCCCGCAAAATCCTCGATGCCGGTTAGCCGGGTGCTGAAGCTGTGGCTTTCGTGGGAAAAGCCGCATGCGTAGACGATCATGGCGAGTTCCGTCTCTCGAGTTTCACAGAAGAATATATCCCATATTATTGTCCACCGGACAATACAATCCTTGCCATGACATTAGCTCGCCCGGGACTGGTTCGGCTGATATGTCGGGTTGGGATTAACCTGGCACGGATATGAGGATGGCGGCGACACGGCGCGGCAAACCTGCGAAAAGCGAAAGCCGCGGACTTACGAAGGATCTCATTGTCCAAGGCGCCTTGGCGCTGGTCGATGAGCTTGGCCTCGAGAAATTCAGTGTCCGCACACTTGCGGAAAGACTGTCCGTCTATCCGGCAGCGATCCGCTGGTGGGTGCCGACACGCAATGCCCTGCTCGCCGAGATAGTGAATTACAGCTACCGCGAGGTCACGCTCGCAGACACCGAAATCGACTGGAAAGAGTGGATTCGCCAGTTTTTCGTCTCCCAGCGGGAGGTTATGCGGCGACACCCCAATATCGCCCCTCTCCTCGCCTCCCAGCTGCTATCGAATGCTGGTGCCGACCTAGTGATGGTCGAGAAGACGCTTGTCGTTCTCGACCGTGCGGGTTTTACAGGGGAAAGGCTTCTGGAAGCGTTCGACGTCGTGATAGCCGGCGCTTTGGGCTTTGTCGCCATGGAGTTCGCCGCGGCCCCAATTGATGATGCGGCAGATTTCCAGGGGCAGATGCGTGCGCGAATCGATGAAGTGGACGGCGCGCTCTTTCCGATGATTGCGCGACATCGCTACGCCTTGCGGAATCGCCATTTCATCCTGCGGTGGGAAAATGGATCCACTGTCCCTCTCGATGCCAGTTTCGACGCATTTACGTTCACGATCATCGAAGGACTGCGCCTCCTGCTAACCCGCTGAACCCCACGCACGCGAATCTATATTGTCCATCGGACAATTATGTGGCAGTTTCGAGTCGAGGAGCAGTCCCGACGGAGCGAGAACGTTTTCGTGGACAGGCTCTCGGAAAAAGGGGGCTGACATGAACAATCGAACACGCAGGGTAGCAAGCAGCACAGCACGGATCGCACTGGCATCTGCAACCGCATGGTGGTGCTTGGCGGGATCCGCGGCCATGGCGCAATCCAGCGACGCGGCCACGGCAAAAGGTCCCGTGGCGCCTCAGGGCGGTGACCAGGCCCCCTCAAGTCCGGTTGCTGACGCGACTCCCCAAGCCGAGACGGCAACAGGCGAGATCGTTGTGACGGGCTCACGGATCTCCCGAAGCGGCTTTACTACACCGACGCCGGTGACGGTTCTCGGCGACGCCGCGATCGCCCGCAGGGCGCCGGTGACGATCGCAGACACCTTGAACGAACTGCCAGCCTTCCGGGCATCCGCCACGCCTTCCGCGCAGACCCAATCTGTCAGCTCGGGCGCCAATCTTGCCGACTTGCGCGGTCTTGGTCCGCAGCGCACGCTGGTCCTCATCAACGGACAACGTGTCGTCCCGTCGAACACGTCGGAAAATGTCGATCTCAACTTGGTGCCGGTATCGCTGCTGCAACGAGTCGACATCGTCACCGGCGGCGCATCCGCCGCTTATGGATCGGACGCGGTCGCTGGCGTCGTCAATCTCGTCTTGAAACGGCTCGACGGGTTCAGTGCCGACATCCAATCGGGCATCACGCAATATGGCGACAATGCGCAGTGGAAAGTCTCTGCAGCGTATGGGACCGGTTTTGCTGGCGGCCGCGGCCATATCAGCATCGCGGGCGAGTATGCCGACATCAAGGGCGTGCGCAATCAAAGTGACCGTCCCTGGTATAACGATGCGGCGGTCATCGCGAACCCGGCGTTTACGCGGACCAACGGTCAACCCGCCCGACTGATTACGGAAAACGCCCACTTATCGGGCTTCACCTATAACGGCCTGATCCGTTCCGGCCCGTTGCTCGGGACCGAGTTCCTGCCTGGTGGAGCTACACGCCAGTTCCAGTACGGCACCTCGGTCGGTTCCGCCTACATGATCGGCGGCGACGGCATCAATCCGAGTGCGAGCAAGCCGCTGGCCTATCCGCTCTCGCGTAGCACGATCTACGTCCGGCCCGAATATGAGATTTCGGATGCGCTCAAGATCAGCGCGGACCTTTCATGGTCCCGCAGCACAACTGGAGGCCCCTCTTTTTCCTTCCCAGGCGGCTTTACCATTATGAGCGACAATGCCTACCTCCCCGCCTCCGTCAAAACCCGAATGGCGGCTGCCGGCGTAACCAGCTTTGCGATGGGGCGCTTTACACCGGACGTCGGCATTTTCGATTCCCGTTCGCGCACCGATACCTATCGCGGCGTGGTGACGCTTGACGGCAAGCTCGGCGGGACCTGGAAGTGGAACGCCTATTATCAATACGGACAAACTAACGCAGACATCCGCACGAGCGGCCTGACGATCAACGCGAACATGACAAAGGCAGTCGATGCCGTGGTCAATCCGGCAACCGGCGCGATCGTCTGTCGCAGCACGCTCACCGCACCAAGCAACGGGTGTGTGCCGATCAATTTGTTCGGCCTCGGGTCGCCGAGCGCTGCAGCTATAAACTATGTCACCGGTATCGGTGTATCCGATACCACGATCAAGCAGCATGCTGCGGCGGCATCGATCCAAGGCGACCTGTTTTCGACCTGGGCGGGACCGGTGACCACCGTCGTCGGTGTCGAGTACCGTCATGAGCAGGTCGTCCGTACCGCGGATGCGATCTCTGCCGTCAATGGGTTCAACGCCGCCAATGTGCTCCCGATTACCGGTAAATTCGACGTGAAGGAGGCGTTTGGCGAAATCGTCGTGCCGCTCGCGAAAGACCTCCCTTTCGCGCAGGATCTGGAGCTGAACGGAGCGGTAAGGTACACCGACTACAGCACCAGCGGCAGCGTCGCGACGTGGAAGGTCGGTGGATCCTGGTCGCCAATTCAGGACATCCGGTTCCGCGGCACTGTCTCGCGCGACATCCGCGCACCCAACATCAACGAGTTGTTTGCATCTCCGTTGCTGACGTTCTTCACAGCGACCGACCCGACCCGCAACAATGCGCAATCGATCGCGCAGCAGTTCACCTCGGGTAACACCGCGCTACGACCGGAAAAGTCCAATATGTGGACCGCTGGCGCTGTCGTGACACCGCGCTTTATTCCCGGACTCTCTTTGTCCGCCGACTATTATCATCTCAAGATCAGCGACGCGATCGCATCCCTGACCGCGCAGCAGATCATAGACCGCTGTTCCACCAGCCAGCCGGGCCTTTGCTCGCTGATTACTCGCGACACCACGGGAGCAATCTCCGCAGTAGCCGTCAAGCAACTGAATCTGGCGTCGATCAGGCTCAGTGGTGTGGACATGGAACTGCGCTACCGCGTGCCGCTTGGTACCGGTAATCGATCGGTCACACTGAGTGCGCTGGCCACGTATCTTGACGAACTGACGTCGAATGATGGCGTGACCGTGTTTCGGCAGGCGGGCGTGGTCGGTACTGATCTCGCGGCAAGCCCACATTGGCGATCCACTGCCACGCTGACCTATGACAGCGACGTAATAAGCGCGTCTGTCCAGGGCCGGTATGTCGGCGGCGGCAAATATAACGCCGACTACACCGCAACCGACATCAACGACAATCATGTCCGAGGCCAGTTCCTGCTCAATGTGTCGGGTGAAGTTCGCGTCCCGGGTGCCGGCAAATTCAGCCTCTATGGCACGATCAACAACCTCCTGAACGCAAAACCGCCGCTCGATCCGGGAACATTCATCTACGCGACATCGACCAACCCGATCCTCTACGACCTCTATGGGCGCACGTTTGTGGTCGGCGCCCGGGTGCATTTCTGATGACGATGGAATTTACAGCCGACGGTTGGATGGTTTCTATCGCATGATCGATACCGTCTCCACGCCACTGGCCGCGGCGCTCGCCGCCGCGGTCCAGTCCTTCATCGAACGTAATCCAGCTAGCAAGGGGCTGGCGCGACGCGCCGCGGAGGTCATGCCCGGGGGGAATACTCGCACGTCCCTTTGGTACGAGCCCTTTCCGCTCTATATGGCCAGCGGTGAGGGCAGGTGGCTCACCGATGCCGATGGCCATGTCTATCGCGACTTCCTGAACGAGTTTACCTCGGGCATCTTCGGCCACTCACCCTCGGAACTGCGTCATGCGTTGCTCGGGGCGTTCGATCGGGGGCTGAACCTGTCATCGCATCACGGGATGGAGATCGAACTGGCGGCAGAGATCTGCGGTCGTTTCGACTCGATCGAGCGGCTGAGATTCACCAACTCGGGGACCGAGGCCAATCTCATGGCGATAACGGCCGCGACGCAGTTTACGGGGCGCAAAACCATCATTGTCTTCGCGGGTGGCTATCACGGCACCGGCATCACCTTCGGTCGAGACGTGCCCGCAGGTAGTGTACCGCATCGCTTCATTGTCGTCCCGTATAACGACATTGGTGCGCTTGAGGCTGCGGTTGCCGAGCATCACTTGGACCTCGCCGCGATCTTGGTCGAGCCAATGCTCGGTGCGGGCGGGTGCATTCCAGGCGATCCTGCGTTCCTGTCGGCTATCCAGCGCCTTTGCCGAGACCGAGGGGCATTGTTCATCCTCGACGAGGTGCAGACCGCCCGACTGGCAGTGGGCGGCCGCCAGTCCCAACTCGGTCTCGATCCCGACCTGACGACGCTGGGTAAGTTTTTCGGCGGCGGTCTCGCTTTTGGCTGCTTCGGTGGCCGCGCAGACGTCATGGACATGTTTGACCCGCGGCGCGGTGATGGAGTGGCGCATTCGGGAACGTTCAACAATAACAGTCTCGTAATGGCGACCGGCTTGACGGCATGCCGAACCTTGCTCAGCGCGGACGCGCTGTCCGCAATGAACAGCAAAGGCGACCAACTTCGGGAGCGGCTGACGGCCTGTTTCGATCAACACGCCGCACCCTTCCAAGTCTCCGGCCTCGGTTCGATCATGAACATCCATCCGCATGGAAACGCAGCGACGGTCGCGGCGTGGCGGAAACTGCTATTTTTTGACCTCCTCGAACGCGGTATCTATTTCGCGCCGCGTGGCCTGATAGCCCTGTCTCTCGTCACAACCGACGAGGATATCACGGCATTCCTTGCGGCGCTCGACGCCGCGCTGCAAGCTCGCGCTCACTTGTTCGATTGCGCGCCTGCTGACGAGACCTTAGCGAAATGACCGAAGCTGGCACCTCGCACCGCGTGCGGCGGCGCGACTGGTTCCTCATCCTTTTCCTCGCTTTGGCCTATGTTTTATCCGGGCTCGACCGTCAAATTCTCGCGTTTGTCGCTCCCGCAGTGAAGAGTGACCTTGCGCTTACCGATCTCCAACTGGGGCTTCTGCAAGGATTCGCTTTTTCGCTATTCTACGCGGTGGCCGGGATGCCGATGGGTGTTCTGATCGATCGGTTCTCCCGCACGAAGGTCATGGGGGGCGCGGTCGCCTTCTGGAGCGCCATGACCCTTGCATGTGGCCTGGCGCCTGGCTTTGCGCTGCTGACTGTGGCCCGCATGGGTGTCGGCGCCGGCGAAGCAGCGCTGACGCCAGGTGCCTATTCGTTGATGGCGGACGTTTTTCCGAAGCGGTTGCTCGGTCGCGCATCATTGATCTACTCGCTCGGGGCGCCCGTTTCCGTCGCATGCGCTGCCGCGATTTCGGGATGGATTCTGTCCGCTGGCGACACGGAAGGCCGTCTCGTTCTACCGATTTTCGGCAACTGCGCGGCATGGCGCGTCGCGTTCGCGGCGGCGGCGTTGCCGGGAATCGCGGTTAGCGTCGGTCTCGTTCTGCTGCGCGATCCTACCCGCAAGGCTGGCCATGTCGGGGAAATCTCGTCCAGCCGGCTTTTCACCTTCCTCGGGGGCCCTGGGCGCTCGCATCTCGTCTTCGCGCTCGCATCAACGGCGATCGTTGGCATCCATTATGCCATCACTGCCTGGTCACCATTGATACTTTCGCGCTCGTTCAATTGGTCTCCAGGTCAAGTTGCCTCAGCTCTAGGTTCTGTGGGCTTGGCGGGTGGAACACTCGGCTGTCTGACGGGCGGCCTTATTGCGGATCGCGCGTTCCGGCACCCGTCTACCCGACCGGTGACAGCGACGATGACCGCCATCGGGTCCGTTTTGTTGTTGCTCGCGATAGCCTGCTTGGCGTCCGCGAGTGCGGGGCCTTTCATCGCTGTGGTCGGTATGATGACGATGATGACATCGATGATGCTCATGTTGATGCCCACTTTCCTGCAGACGATCACGCCGTCGGCGATGCGCGGCCGGATGACGGGCTTCTTCATGTTCGCCAACGTTGGGATCGGTGCGGGAGCGGGTCCTGCTTTGGTGGGGGCCGTCAGCAGCTACCTGCTGTCGCCGGCGCAGATTCTGCCGTCTTTGGGCTGCGTCCTAATGATGCTGTCGCTGATATCAGTCGGCGCGTTCGCAATATTGCACCAGCGGCTGTCCGCCACGGCGTCGGCTGAATCGTTCGAAGCGCCGGTCAGCGTTTGACGCGACGGGTTTAGCTGACGCCACGGGTTGACCGGAGGACTGCGCAATAAGTGCCGTGCCAAAGAATCGACTTGGTTGCCGCCAGGGACGGTTTGTCGACCGATTGAACGGGGGGAGAAGGACGTGAGAGTATGCCGTCTAATCCTGAGTGGCCGAGAAACCTGTTCTGCCTGACACTGATCGATAGCGTTATCGCGGCGCTCCGCACGGTAGCATCACGAGACGAACTTGTGTCGCTGATGGAAGCCATCGCGAGCGCGATGGGCTTTCGTCACTATGCGTTGATCCATCATGACGACCTTCGCGGGTCGCGGCCTGACCGTGTCGATCTCAAGGACTATCCGGCGGCAATCGCCGACCGCCTGATCGGGCAGCATCGTTATCGCCGTGATCCGGTTATCCGGGGCTGCATCTTTGCCGATAGTGCCTTCCTCTGGTCCGATCTCTCCCGCATCATCCAGCTCGACCATCAGGATCGTGCCAGCTTCGAGCTGGGCGCGCGCGAAGGCCTGAACGAAGGCATCACCGTGCCCTATGTCCGGCTCGGCGATCGCATGGGTTCCTGTACCTTCGCAGGCACGCGCCGCCCCGAATGCGCGTACCGTTATCTGGGAGCGGCACAGATGATCGGCATCTTTGCGTTCCAGGCCGCACGGCGCCTTGTATTGGGAGAAGTGCCGATCGCCTCGGGCTTGCCAAGGTTGCATCCACGTCCACGCGACTGCGTTATTCTGGCGGGGCGCGGCTATTCGAACAAACAGATCGCCCGTGCGCTCGGCCTGACGCCACGTACGGTCGATGGCTACATGACCGAGGCTCGCCGCCTGTTCGATGCGCATGATCGCACCGAGTTGGTGGTAGGCGCGGTGCTCGCCGGGGAGATCGGATTGGACGAACTCCGGACTCGTCAACCCGAGTAATCGCTCGGTCTATCTCGGCCGGTTAGTCGCTGCTTCCTTCGTGCGTGGAAACCACGACCGGGAGCCCATCATGATCCATATTATCGACAACCCTCTCGCGCCCGAAAATCGGCCGCTCCTCCAATCCATGTTCGCCGACCGCAAACGCCTCTTCGTCGATCTGTTCGGCTGGGACGTGCCGGTGGTCGATGGCCAGTATGAAATCGACCAGTTCGACAATGCCGACGCGATCTATCTGATCGTCGCCGATGAGGACGGCGAGCACGCGGCGTCGATCCGGCTGTTTCCGAGCATCCGGCCGCATATGCTCGGCACGCTCTTTCCTCACCTCTGCCCGTTCGGCGTGCCGGTCGACGAAGCGACTTGGGAAAGCACGCGCCTGTGCCTGCCCCAGCGGCACGGCGCCGAGCGTCGCCGTGAGCTGCGCAACATGCTTTTCTCCGCGATGGTCGACGTCGCGCTCGAACGCGGCATCGAGCGCTATACCGGCGTCATCCCGGACCCGTTCCGCAAGGAAGTGCTGTCGCTGGGCTGGCAGGCCGAACCGCTTGGACCTGCGGTGCGCATTCCGGGCGGGCCGATCGGCGCCTTTCTCATCCATGTCCGGCCGGACACGCCAGAGCGGCTCGGCTGGTCAGGTGTCTATTCCCCCGTGCTCGACCGGGTGCCGGCGTGAGCGCCGCGGTCGATCGCCATGCCGCGATGCTCGCGCGCAACGGCTGGTGCGTGTTCGGGCGCGCCGTCGATCCGACCCAGATCGCCAGGATCGAAACAGACCTTGATCCTCGCTTTGCCGCGACCCCGCTGTGCCAGGGTGCCTTCTATGGCGAACGGACCAAGCGCTTCGGGTCGCTGCTGACCCGGTCACCGGCGATCGAGCGGCTGGCGATGCATCCACTGGTTCTTGAGATCGTCGAACAGATGCTGTTGCCATGGTGCGAGCGGATCGCGCTCAACCTCACACAGGCGATCGAGATCCATCCCGGTGCCCTGCCGCAGCTTCCCCATCGCGACCAGGATATGTGGCAGGGTCCGAAGGGCGCCCTCGAATACCTCGTCAACGTCATGTGGCCGCTGACCACGTTCACCCGCGAGAACGGGGGCACGCGCCTGTGGACGGGAAGTCAGTTCGATCAGGACGTGCCGGTCCTCGCCGAAGAGGATTCGATCGTGCCGACGATGGCACCGGGCGACGCCCTCATCTTCCTTGGTTCGACCCTCCACGGCGGCGGTGGCAATGCGAGCGCGGCACCGCGTCGGGGCATCGTCATCAGCTATTGCCTTGGTTGGCTCAAGCCGTTCGAACTGCAATGGCTGGTCTATCCGCCCCAGGTGGCGCGTCACTTCTCGCCGGAACTGGCCGCGCTGGTCGGCTACGCCCAGCATCGCCCCAACCTCGGCAATGTCGAAGGGCAATGCCCGTCGGTCCTGCTCGGCGACCATGTGCCGGAGCATCTCCCTGCGATCGACGCGCTACGGCCGGATCAGGCCGAGGCGGCGGCGATGTTCGTCCGGTCGCAGATGGGCGAGCTCGGCTGAGGTCGTACGGTGAGCACGCTCGATCCCGCTGCTTATGAGGCAATCGTCAAACGGGGGCGCAGCGCGTTGGCGTGGGAAGTGCTGCGCCGTGATCCGGCCTACCGTGCAGCGTTTGCCGGGCTGCCGGCCCTGTCGCGGACCGGCGTCGCAGCCGGTGCCGACTTCGTCGCGCATTGGGGGCTGCACTTTCGCTGAAGACCCCGGACAGAGCTGCGCCCACGTTCTGCCGATGTGGTCGGCCGCGGTCGATCCGTGCGTGCTTGCGGTACGGGTGCGGAACCCGCCGAGCGATGAGATGCGATTATTCGATGCGGTGATGATGGGTGCGCGGATCCTGCGCGGCCGACATGCAGAGCATCTTCTGATCGAGCGCGGCTATCATCTTTTTCGGTTCGACGTGATCGAGGGTACAACTGCGGCAGGCCCGGTCTCGCTGCGCTTTGACATCGCCGATGACGACCGACTTCCAGCCCAAATCTCTGTGGTCAGCAGATTTTGCAGCGGGCCGGTTCCGGCGCCCCAGCATATACGTGTGGCCCACCGGCTGCTGGCCCTGCAGGCAGTGGACACACGCGATGCGGGAGCCGGCCTGCGAGAAATCGCTGAGGTCGTGCTTGGCCCCGGCGCATGGCCTGGAAATGGCGAGCACAGGAAGTCGCTCGTCCGGCGAATGATAGTTGCCGGCGACGAGATGATCCGCGCCGGTCCAGCCGGCGCCCTCGTTGATCGGCCGCGCGGTACGTGGCAATTACATCCATTATGAATATGATTTGCCGCGATCGCCCCTGATTTTAAGCGCCGTCTTCAGCCAGCAGACTGCGGCGTCTCGGACATCAGGAGAATGTGCGGCTCGACGCCAAGTGTCGCCGCCAATTGATCGAGCCGGTCGATGCTGAGGCTGTATTTTCGCCGTTCGAGCGCACTGACATATGTTCGATCAATGCCTGCAGCGTCGGCCAGCGCTTCCTGCGAAAGGCCCTTCGACGTCCTCAGCGCTTTGAGATTGCGGGCAAGATTCTCTCGACTCGACACCGGCCAAGATGGACGCCATTGTCGAGTGACGATCCACGGAGTATACTCGTCAGCACGGATCAATGGAGGTCTGACGCAGTGATCGTGGTCGAAAGACGGGCGCCGGAAGGCGATGCGGTGGTCGACTATGATCGCTGTCATCTCGCGCTGTACGCGGCATTGCTCGAAGCCGCCGACGCTGGCCGCGACTGGCAAGAGGCCGCGACTTCACTGATGAAGATCGATGTCACCGCGTGCGACGCGGAGCAATGCTGGCGCTCCCATCTCGAGCGGGCGCGCTGGATCGTCAGTGAAGGCTTGGCTTCCGCTATCGCCGCGTTCGGTGCCCGGCCCGGTCAGGCTCAAGAACTGCAAGGATAGGAATACCTCGCGTTGCGGCGTGTCGTCGCACGGCGTTATCCCGGCCTTCTCGCCGGGTGTGTCGAAATGAGGGTGCCGGTTTTCGACACTCGCCGCGCCCTTGATCCGCCGTCATCACCGATCCATCCGCCGCGCGTCGCGGCGCGATGCAGTTGGATCGGACCCATGGACGACGATGATCAAGTTGCCCGCGCGCGCCTGGCGCTGCGCGGCTCCCCCTTTCTGAGCCCCGAACAGGCCGCGCACTATCTCGGCGTTTCGGTGCGCACGCTCCAAGAGCATCGCAGCGCCGGCACAGGGCCGCGGTTCCGGCGCCATTGCCGGCATGTCCGCTATCATATCGATGATCTCGACGCCTGGTCGCTGGGTGCCGCTGGGGAGAGCGGCCATGACTGATCGCCGCGCCGCTTCTGCCGCGCTTGCCCACTGGAGCCAGAGCCTTCGTGCCGCCCGGTCGCGGCGACGCCGTCTCGCGCGACGAAGCCTTGCGATCGCCGGGCTCGCGGCGGCGCTCGCCGCCACGATCGCGCTCCCGCCGCGTCCCCTGTTCGTCTGGAATGCCAGCGCGAGCGCGCCGATCGGGCTCTACCGCGTCGGCAGGACCGATCCCGCGACCGGCGACATGGTGATCGCCTGGCCGCCCGCCGCTGCCCGCGATTTCGCCGCGCGCCGGCATTATCTTCCCGCCAATGTACCGCTGGTAAAGCGCATCGCGGCCGAGCCCGGCGACACCGTTTGCGCGCTCGGGCAGGAGATATTCGTCAACGGCCGCTGGATCGCCGAGCGCCGGGTCCGCGATGGCGCGGGCCGTCCGATGCCGTGGTGGACGGGCTGCGTCACACTTCGGCATGGGACGATGTTCCTGTTGATGACTGATAGCCTCGCCTCTTTCGACGGGCGCTATTTCGGGCCGACCAGCCGCCGCGGTATCGTCGGCAAGGCGACCTTGCTGTGGGCGCGCTGAAATCGCTCGTTGTCACGCTGGCGCTGCAGGCGGCAACGCCAGCACACGCGGATCAGGTCGAGCGCTGGCGCACCTATATCGCCGAGGCGTCCTCCCGGTGCGGCGTTCCCGCCACATGGATCGAGCGCGTCATGCGGGCCGAAAGCGCCGGGAGGACGACGCTCGATGGCCGGCCGATCGCCAGCCGCGCGGGCGCGATGGGGCTGATGCAGCTCATGCCTGGCACCTGGGCCGAACAGCGCGGTGCGCTTGGCCTTGGTGCCGATCCGCACGATCCGCGCGACAATATCCTGGCGGGCACTTGCTATCTGCGGCTGATGTATGATCGGTTCGGCTATCCCGGCTTGTTCGCCGCCTATAACGCCGGACCCGCCCGCTACGCTGCGTTTCTCGCGACGGGCCGGACGCTACCGGGCGAGACGCGTGCCTATCTGGCCACCGTTGGCGGGGACCAACAGCCGGCGCCTGACCGTGGTGCCGTTGTGCCTGTCAACAGCATCTTCTTCCCGTTTGGACGGCTAGCAGGAAGCTCTGTGTCCGCAGCATCGGGCGATGCCAAGGGGATATTTGTCGTCCTCACTCAGCGGGGTCCAGATGGACAGGCGCCGTAACAGTCGACGTAGGTTTCTGCTGGCCTCCGGGCTATGCGCTTGAACGTACTCGACCCGCGCGTGCCCGGACTGGACCGACCATGACAATGACGATTGCTGAATTCTGCCGGACCCCTTCCAACAGCGTCACGCGCGAGCGGATATTCTTTCACAAGCTCTATTTCGACCTGAAGCTGGCCGCGGCGCGGCGCGGCTACGCGCTCACGCTGTTCGAGCCCGAGGTCGACCGCGACTCCTACGACGTCATGCTCGACGATGGCGACACGCAGCGGCGGGTTCAGCTCAAGACGGTCCTGAAGACGGCCAAGACCGCGTCCTGGGCCAGTACCAAGCGGTTCATGCGCCTTGAGGAAGTATACGGCGACAAGCTCGGGTTCGCACCTGGCGATTGCGGCGTCGGCGGCGGCTTCGTGCTTATCGAGATTGACGACACCGATGACAAGGGAAACGTCAGCTACCTGTATACCGACTATTACGTGATCCAGGCCCTGGCCGACCACATCGTCAAGGAAAAGGCCTCGCGCCGTGCCTACAAGTCATTCGGCCAGCCGGCCAAGGACCAGGCCGATTTCGCGGACGACATCATGAAGGAGCTGCATGGGGGCAGCTCGCGCGATCCGGTCAGCCTGTGCCGCAAGCACTTCCTCCGCGCGCGTGGGCCGGACCAGCTTCTCGCCCTGCTCGGCCTGCATGCGGTCGGCGACGTGCATTTTCCCTGCGACCATGTGATGATGGCCGTCCAGAAAGGCTTCTTGGTCGACCACGCCGGGATCCCGCTTCTCCATGTTACCGACGAAGCCCGCGCTCTCGCCGAGCTCGCCGGGGAAGAACTGCTCTCGCTCGCAGACGAGCCGCTGCTACTGAATTTCACACGCTGATAGACAAGCGCGACAGAGATTTCCGGCCACGCCGCTATCACGCCTATTTGCAGGGCGTGCTCTCCGCCCCCGCGTAGAATGTGCTTTGCGATTCGCTGAAATCGCCGGCAATCCCATCGGCGACAGAAAGGATTCGCCGGGTCGGTCGCGTTGCTTGGCGATGAAACGCACCCCCCTTACGAACGCCCGCCGCTATCGAAGGACTACTTTTCGGGTGAGAAGACCTTCGACCGTATCCTTATACGGCCACGCGCCTTTTGGGCGGAGCGCGACATCATGCTGCTGCTTGGAAGATGCGGGGTCGCGGTCGATCCCGCTAGCCACCGCGTCACGCTTCAGGACGGGGACTCTATCCGCTATCGGCGGCTTGTCTGGGCGACCGGCGGAAGTCCGCGCCGGCTAGGTTGCGTCGGCCACGATCTGACCGGTGTACATGTCGTCCGTACGCGCACCGACGTCGACGCTATTGTTCAAGCCGTCGAGAGCGTTGAGCGGGTGGTGGTGGTCGGTGGTGGATACATCGGTCTCGAGACCGCGGCGGCGCTGACCAAATATGGGCACAAGGTCACCGTGGTCGAGGCGCTCGACCGTGTGCTGGCGCGAGTGGCGGGCGAGCCGCTGTCGCGCTTCTACGAGGCAGAACACCGCGCCCACGGGGTCGATGTCCGCCTGAACGCGCAGGTTGATCACATCGTCGGCGTTGACGGGCAGGTCACCGGCGTAGCCTTGTCGGACGGGACGATATTGCCCGCCGACATGGTGATCGTCGGCATTGGCATCATCCCGTCCGTTGATCCGCTATTGGTCGCCGGAGCGGCAGGCGGCAACGGCGTTGCGGTCGACGGGCATTGCCGCACCAGCCTTCCGGATATCCACGCGATCGGCGACTGCGCGCTCCACGAGAACAGGTTTGCCGACGGTGCCTGGATACGGCTCGAATCCGTGCAGAATGCGAACGATCAGGCCGCTGTCGCGGCAAGCGATATCGTCGGCGCATCTGACGGCTATCAGGCCATCCCGTGGTTCTGGTCCAATCAGTTCGACCTGAAGCTCCAGACCGTGGGATTGTCGATCGGGCACGACGACCATGTCGTTCGCGGAAACGTCGCCGCGCGGTCGTTTTCGGTGATCTATCTGCGCGGCGGTCGCGTCGTCGCGCTCGACTGTGTGAATGCCGCTAAGGATTAGGTGCAGGGTCGGGCGCTCGTCCTGGCAGCAATCACCGCCGACCCGCTCGTTCTGGCCGATACGGCACGTACGCTGAAGGACATCGCGGCAGGCAGCTGAGCGCGCTTCTGCACTGCAGGGGTGACGATGCGGGTCGGTCGCGCCCGCATCGTATCACGCCGAGCCTGCGGTCGTTCTTCGGAGATTTTCCGTTACGGATGCGGCAGCGTCACGCACGCGCGAAACCAGCGCATCGACTTCGGCTTCATGTGTTGAGCCCGCTGGAAGGACCAGCGCCAGGCTCGCAAATACGTCGCCTCCTGGCGACATGATTGGAGCTGCGATCCCAACAACGCCGGCATCGACTTCACCGTACGAAATAAAAAATCTCTGGCGGCGTATGGCGCGCAGGTTTCGCCGGAACTCGTCGGCCGTCTCGCCCAGGCCGGCGACCGCAATTTCGGACGCATCTTCGTGGTGGACGCGCGCGAGCGTGCGGGCCGGTAGGTTGGCCAGGATCACCTTCGAAACCGAGCTGCGGTATAGCGACATGGGCCGACCGCGCTCGAAGCTGACTGTCATTTTGTGGTGCCCGGTCGACCGCTGATCGACACACATCACCCGACGTCCGTAGAGCCGCGACAGAAGCACGACCTTTTCGTTGTGCGGCACCAGAGCAAGTTCGTCCATCGGCGCGCTTGCGGCCGCGATCAATGGATCCGTACGCCGGGCGAGCCGATCGAGTTCGATGATCGCCGGGCCTACGACATAACGCCCGCCGGCGAAATCGGCGATCAGGCCGAAGTCCGCTAGGCCGCGGAAGTAGCGGTACGCGCTGCTCGCCGGGATGCCGAGACGAAGCGCGGCGTCCTCGACCGACCATTGCGGCTCTTCGACAGTGAACAGGCCCAATACTCCCATCGCTTTGTCAACCGTGCCCAATGTAGTGCCGCCTTCTCCGCTGTCGCAGTCGCGACGGTAGCGGCGCTTGGATATCGCGCCAATCGCTGGTGCTATCCGCAACCCACATCAATAGGACGAGATTATCGAATATTGATAATCTTACTTGATAGGATGGGGCCAATCATGCATTCATCCGGCGGTGTGCGCATGCGCCGTCGGTCTCAAAGTAGCCGAGCCGCCGAAACAATGACGCACAGTGGGAGCTCGGGAACATGCAATTTCATCTGAATGGATTTCGTACGGGCGACCCTCAGATCGAAGCGTCCGGCGGGATAACGGATGCATGTCCGCCCGCCGAAGTCGACGTCCTCATTGTCGGAGCCGGCCCTGCCGGCTTGACCCTTGCCGCGCAACTTGCCAGAATCCCGGGCCTGCGCAGCTGCCTGGTGGAGCGCAAGGCAGAGCGGCTGACGCTCGGACAGGCGGATGGAATCGCCTGTCGCACGATGGAAATGTTCGATGCCTTCGGGTTCAGCGAACGCGTCCTGCGGGAAGCCTATTGGGTCAACGAAACGACGTTCTGGAAACCCGATGCCAGCCGCCCGGGGCACATTGCGCGCAGCGGTCGCATCCATGATACGCCTGACGACCTGTCACACTTTCCCCACGTCATCCTCAACCAGGCGCGGATACACGACTTCTACCTCGACGTGATGGCGCAATCGATCAGCCCGATCGCACCCTTATACGCGCGTGAATTGCGGTCGATCAGGGTCACGCCAACCGCCGATCGGCTCGACCTGCGACTTGCTGCGGACGGCGAGGACGCTTTTCCGGTGACCGTGCAGCTCGAGCGGCTCGATGCTGAGCATGCCGGTGAGATCGAGACGATTCGGGCGCGTTTCGTCGTCGGCTGTGATGGTGCGCGCAGCTCCGTGAGACGTGAGCTCGGGCTCAGCCTCGATGGGCGCTCCGCCAATCAGGCTTGGGGCGTTATGGATGTGCTAGCAACTACCGACTTTCCCGACTTCCGGCTCAAGACCGCGGTTCACTCGCAGAGCGAAGGTAGCATCCTGATCATCCCGCGCGAGGGCGGCTATCTCAACCGCCTGTACATCGAGCTCGATGAGCTCGGGGAAAACGAACGCGTTGCCGATCGCGGCATTACCGTCGACCAGCTGATCGCATCGGCCCAGCGCATCCTCGATCCATACCGCCTTGATGTGAAGGAGGTCGCATGGTGGTCGGTCTACGAGATCGGGCAGAGATTGAGCGCGCGCTTCGACGACGTGCCCGAAGACGAGCGTGACGTCCGCATTCCGCGCGTGTTCATCGCCGGGGATGCCTGCCATACCCACAGCCCCAAGGCAGGGCAGGGCATGAACGTCTCGATGCAGGACAGCTTCAACCTCGGGTGGAAGCTTGCTTCAGTCCTGTCCGGTGCGTCATTGCCGCGCATCCTGCATAGCTATTCGCGCGAGCGGCACGCCGTTGCCCGGGAGTTGATCGATTTCGACCGCGAGATGGCGCGCATGTTCAGCGCGCGGCCGAAGAATCTTGACGACCCGGAATCGGAAGGGATCGATCCCGCTGAGTTCCAGGCATTCTTTGAGGCGCAGAGCCGATTCACTGCGGGCACTGCTACGCACTATCCGCCGTCGCTCGTCTCCGCCGAGGTGCGCCACCAGTCGCTCGCGACCGGCCTGGTCCAAGGCATGCGCTTCCACTCTGCGCCGGTAATCCGGCTGGCCGACGCGCGGCCTATGCAGCTCGGCGACGTGCTGCTCGCCGACGGGCGATGGCGGGTAGTCATCTTCGCGCCAGCTGAGGATCCTACCGAGCCGAGATCGCAGGTCCGGCAACTGTGCGAATATCTCGGCGGGTCGGACTGCTCACCCCTTCTGCGGTACACCGCCGCGGGGAACGATATCGACTCAGTGATCGACGTCCGAGCGGTGTTTCAGGACGATTACCGAGACGTCGCGTTCGAGCGGATGCCCGATTTGCTGAAGCCGGCAAAGGGGCGATATGGCCTGAAAGACTATGAGAAGGTGTTCTGCGCCGACCGAAGAGGTGGACGGGATATCTTCACGCTCCGTGGCATCGATCGGTCCAGCGGCTGCGTAGTTATCATCCGGCCGGATCAGTATATCGCACACGTCCTGCCGCTTTCGGCACATCATGAGCTCGAAGCCTTTTTTGGGCGCTTTATGATCGGGCGGCGGCATCCCGACATGGAGGAGATCGAAGTCTCCACCGTCGAGACACTATCTGGCTGAAGCATTCGACAGTTTGAGTTGGGGCCGCATCCAAAGGCCTCCGAAAGCAGTACACGAAATGCATGCGGTGCATTTGGCATCTGCTGAGTCTTCACTGGCCTGGCACGAGTCTCCCTCACATCATTGAGCGGCAAGGCGTGAGCAGGCTCCATCCGAGATAGCCGCCCGCCGCTCCTATTTGGCGCTGTTGCTTGCGATGTCGCTTGAGCCAGACGCCTTGAAGACTCCCGTCATGCTCGGCAGTTCGCTCTCGGTTCTGCTGGCCCTGACACTCGCATTGCTCGCTTTTCAGGTGGTTCTTGTCATTCTGTTCGCGAGGCGCAGGACGTGATTGCTGCAAGGGGCACCGTGCTCGCCGCAGCGCTGTTTTCAGGCGTCGTGGCGCTGTCACTGTTCGCGACGTTTCTCGCGGCGAGGCGCACCAGGACGACAGGCAGCTTCTACAATGCCGGTGGCCACATTTCCGGGATCGTCAACGGCATCGCCATCTCCGCCGAATTTTCGTCAGCGGCATCGCTGCTGGGCGTCGTTGCGCTGTTCTTCAGCTTCGGCGGCGACTCGATGATCTACTTTCTGAGTACGGTGATCGGCTTCGCCTTTGTGCTGTTCGTGATGGCCGAGCGCTATCGCGCGCTCGGCAAGTTCACGATGGCCGACGTCCTCATGGCCAGATTCGACGCGCCGGCGCTTCGGATCTTCGCCGCCGTGTCGACGCTCGTCGTGGTGTCGCTCTACCTTATCGGGCAGTTGGTCAGCGGCGCCCAGCTCGTGAACCTGATGTTCGGTCTCGATTATGTCTGGTCCATCCTGGTCGTGGCCGTCCTCATCACGGTCTTCGTGGGGATGGGCGGGATGCTGGCGATCACTTGGATTCAACTGCTCAAGGCCTGCGTTTTCATCGGCGGGCTGACATTCCTCTCGATTGCGATCCTGGCGCTTTTCCATTTCGATGCCGGCAGGCTGCTGAGCTCGGCGGCGCATGCTCATATGCTCGGTGCTGCATATATGCGGCCGGGTGCGATGCTGCCGGACACGGGAGCGACGCTGTCGCTCGCGGCGGCCATGATGTTCGGCATCGCCGGCCTACCCCATATTCTGATCCGTCTTTGCACGGTCGAGGATGCACGAGCGGCGCGGACGTCGATGGTCGTCGCGACGTTGACCGTCGGTCTGGCGACGATCTGTTACCTCGCCGTATCGCTCGGCGCCGTTGCGCTGGTCGCCGGCGATCCGACTTACACGGGCCCCGGTGGACGGCCACTTGGCAGCGCCAACATGATCTTCCTCTATCTCATCGACCGGTTGGGTGGCGGCGTCCTGTTGGGGCTTGTCAGCGCCGCCATCTACACGACGATCCTGGCGGTGGTTTCCGGGTTGGTGATCACCGCCGTCTCCGCGCTCGCTCACGACCTCATCGGACGAGGCGGCGCGGCGCCCGGCGGGAACTCCATCCGCCGGACGCGCATCTGCACGGTGGTCGTCGTCGCCATCAGCGCGGCGCTCGCGATGCCGTTTGCGAAGCAGAACCTCGGGTTCATCATGAGCATGGCCTTCGCCGTGTCTGCCAGCGCCAATTTCCCCGTCCTGCTCCTCGCACTACGTTGGGATGGTCTGACGGCGCGCG
>CBFRWL010000003.1:0-29635 GCA_965727025.1 uncultured Sphingomonas sp. | reverse complement strand
AGAAGCTGATCGACCTCTTCGTGGAAGGCAATGCCGCGAACGATCGCGCGGAGGCGGCGCAGTCGCTTCAGTTCCTCGACGCCGAGATCAAGCGGCGCGAAGGCGCGTTGCGCGACGCCACGACCAAACGGGTCGAGTTCGAGCAGAAATATCTCGCCAACATTCCCGGGACAGGTTCGCTCGATCAGCGCGCCGACGCGATCCGCGCCGAGATCGCCACGCTGGACCCCAATCTGGCTTCGGCGCAGAGCAGCCTCGCCGCGATGAATGCGCAGATGGCCGCCACTCCTGCGACCATTGCTGCTCCGGCCGTGCCGGGCGCGGCCGGGGTGAGCCGGCTGGCGGCGTTGCAGGCGCAGCTCGCCGACGCGCAGGCCAAGGGCTGGACCGATCAACATCCGGACGTAATCGCGCTGCGTGCGCAGATCGCCCGGCTAAAGGGTACGGACGGCGGCGCGGCAGCGGCGGGCGGCACCGCGAACCCGCTCTATATGTCGATGCGCGCCATGCAGGCCGACAAGCAGGCAACCGCCTCCTCGCTCGCCGCGCGTAAGGCCGAGCTGGAAGCCGATCTCAACGCGCTCACCAATTTGCAGGTTCGCCAGCCCGACGTCGCAGCCGAACAGGCGCGGATCGCGCGCGATTATGAGGTGCAGAAGGACCAGTATGACAAGCTGGTTGCCAATCGCGAGGATATCCGGCTGCGGGCTGACGTCACCAATCACAGCGGGCCGGTACAGGTGCGCATCATCGAGCCGGCTTCGCGCCCGACACTGCCATCCTCGCCCAATCGCCCGCTTCTGCTGTTTGCCGTCCTGATCGTAGGCATTGGCGCGGGCGCAGGCGTCGCTTGGGCGCTGGGTCAGTTCAAGACCAGCTACAGCACCGCGGATCGGCTCGCGCGCGCCACCGGCCTGACTGTGCTGGGCGCAATCCCCGAAACATTGACCGCCGCGCAGACCGAGCTGCGCAAGCAGAAGCTGAAATGGTTCGCCGGCGCCGCGGGTGCCCTCGGCGGAGCCTTCCTGCTGCTGCTGATAATCGAATTCATTCAGCGCGGCTTGACGGCGTGAGGAGCCCGAACATGCAAACTCAGCCAAAAGCAGCCCGCCGCCCTTCGCTGATCGAACGTGCCGCCGAAGCCTATAATCTCGCCGAGCAGATCAATGCGCGTATTGAGCGCGAGGAGCTTCAGCTTGGACAGTCGGAGATGCTGCCGCCTGCGCCGCGCCCGATCCCGGGCCGCATTGCGCATGTCGATCTCATGGATCTTACCGAAGCGGGCTTTCTGACGCCCGATGCCGCGCCGTCGCCGCTTTCCGAGGAGTTCAGGATCGTCAAGCGCCAGCTGCTGTTGAGCGCGCTGGGCGGCCAGGACGCCGAGCCGGTCCGCAACGGCCGCGCCATTCTGGTTTCGTCGGCCGAGCCCGACGAGGGCAAGACGTTCTGCGCGGTCAATCTGGCGCTGTCGATGGCGCGCGAGAAGGATGTCGAGGTCCTGCTGGTCGACGCCGACTTCGCCAAGCCTGAGATTCTCTCGACGCTGGGGATCGAGGGCGGCCCCGGCCTTGTCGATGCGCTTTGCGATCCCACGCTCGATATCGAATCCTGCGTGATCCGAACCGATCTGGCCAATCTCTCGGTGCTGCCGACAGGCCGTGCCTTCAACGAGACCGCTGAGCTTCTGGCGTCCGGCCATATGCGCGCGCTCTTCGAAAGCCTGATCGCGAAGCCGTCGCGAATTGTCATTTTCGATTCGTCGCCGGCACTGGCGGTGTCGACGGCGTCGGTGCTCGCCAGCCTCGTTGGACAGGTGCTGATGATCGTGCGCGCCGATGTCACCGGCGAAAATGAGCTACGCGAGGCACTGGGGCTGCTGGCCGGCTGCGAGCATGTGCGGTTGCTCCTGAACGCGGTTCAGATCGCGCCGCACGGCCGCCGCTTCGGCGCCTATTATGGATATGGAGGCTGACGATGCGGAAGCTTGCCGCCCCGTTTCTCACCTCGATGCTGGCGATGCTGGGCCTGGGTGTTCCCGCACATGCCGAAACGCGGATTGCGCCCTATATCGAGGTCCAGCAGGTTCTCGACGCCGACTTCAACAATGGCGGCGACGTGCTGACCTACAGCACGGTGGCCGCCGGCGTGGACGGATCGGTGCGGAGCAAGCGGGTCGAGGCGCAGATCAGCTATCGCTACGAGCATCGCTTCGGCTGGAATCATCAGCTCAATGACGAGGATGTGCACAGCGGCATTGCCCGCGCCCGCGCCGACGTCGTTCCCAATCTGCTGTCGCTCGAAGGCGGGGCGATCGCCACGCGCGCGCGGGAAGATATTCGCGGTGCCGCGCCGGTGTTCCTCACCGGAAATACCAACAACGTCACGCAGATCTACGGGGTCTATGCCGGGCCTGATCTGGCGACGCACGCCGGCCCGCTCTCGATCAATGGCAGCTATCGCTTCGGCTATGTCGCCGTCGAGGATAACAACCGCGTGATCCTGCCAAGCGGCCAGCCGCGGCTCGACCGTTACAGCCACGCGACCAGCCATGACGTCAACGGCAGCATCGGCATGCCGTCGGGGCGGCTTCCCTTCGGCTGGACCGTCAGCGGAGGCTATACGCAGGAGAATGCAAGCCAGCTCGATCAGCGCTATGTGGGCAGATATGCGCGCGGCGACGTCACCCTGCCGGTGGCCCCGCATCTCGCGCTGACTGGCGGTGCGGGGTACGAGAAGATCAGGATCACCGAGCGGGCCGCGCTGCGCGATGCCAATGGATTGCCGCTGCTCGATGGCGCCGGACGCTTCGTCACCGATCCAAGTTCGCCGCGCCTGCTCGCCTATCAGACCGACGGTTTGATCTGGGACCTGGGCGCGATCTGGCGGCCGAACCGGCGTACCACCGTGCAGGTGCGCGGCGGCCGTCGCTACGGCGGACGGATGATCACGGGATCGGTCGATTACCAGCTGCGGCGCAATACGGCCTTGCGCGTGGGCGTCTATGATACCGTCGACAGCTTCGGGCGGGCGCTTCTTCGTTCGTTGGTGGACCTGCCGACCAGCTTCAACGTCAGCCGCAATCCGCTCACCGGCGACTTCAACGGATGCATCTTCGGCACCACCCCTGGCACGGGCGCCTGTTTCGACGACGCGCTTCAGTCGGTCACCACCGCCAATTATCGCAGCCGTGGCGTCTATGCGCTGCTTTCGAGCCAGCGCGGCCCATGGTCGATCGGCATCGGCGGCGGCTATGCCAATCACAAATATCTGGCCCCGCGCTCGACCCTGTTCAATGTCGACGGCGTGACGGATGAAAGCGCCACCTTCCAAGCCGACGTTACGCGCCAGCTCTCCTCCGCGTCAGGGGTGAGTGCCGATCTGTTCGGCAACTGGTATCGCAGCGGCATCAACCGCGCGCCCAGCGTGACGAGCATCGGCGCATCGGTTTCCTATTATCGCTACCTGATCGACCATCTTTATGGTTTCGGCTCAGTTGGACTCTACAATTCGCGCATCCAGCATCAGAGCAGCGATACCCATGGCGAAGCCATCATCGGCTTGCGCTACCAATTCTGATACGGCCCCCGGCGGAGACGCGCATGTACAATGATCATTACGGTTTCAGCGAACGGCCGTTCCAGCTCACGCCCGATCCGCGCTTCTGGTTCGAAAGCCAGACCCACCGCAAGGCGATGGCTTATCTCGGTTATGGATTGGCGCAGGGCGAAGGCTTCATTGCGATCACCGGTGATATCGGCGCGGGCAAGACGACGCTGGTTGGGCATCTCCTGGAAACGATCGATCGTGCCCGCTATACGCCGCTCAACATCGTCAGCACCCAGGTGGAAGGCGACGACATGCTTCGCCTCGTGGCGCAGGGGCTGGGGCTGAGCAGCGAAGGCGTCGCCAAGGCGCAGATCCTCGACCGGATCGAGCGTACGCTCGACGAGCAGGCGCGGCTGGGCAAACATGTGCTGATCATCGTCGATGAGGCGCAGAACCTGCCGACCTCCGCGCTCGAAGAACTGCGCATGCTCTCCAACTATCATGTCGGCAACCGGTCGCTCGTTCAGATTTTCCTGCTCGGCCAGCCGGAATTTCGCGATCGCCTGCGCGACGCACCGGAGCTTGAGCAGCTGCGCCAGCGGGTGATCGCTACCCATCATCTCGATCCCATGGAAGCGCAGGAGATCGAGCCCTACATCATCCACCGGCTCAATCAGGTCGGCTACAAAGGAACGCCTGCGTTCACGGCGGATGCCTTCGACGCGCTTTATCATGCGAGCCGCGGCGTGCCGCGCATCCTGAACAGCTTGATGGCGCGCCTCCTGCTCAACGGCGCGATCGAGGAGCTGGACACGATCGATCGGCAATGCGTCGAAGAAATCGTCGAGGATGCGCATGCCGAGGCTAACTCGCCGACGGCGACCGCAATCGTCGCGCTCGACAGCGTGGTGGCGGATCGCATCGCGACCTTGGAGGCCCGGATCAACGAGCAGGAAGCCGCGCTGCGCCGCGTATTGGGGCTGCTCGTCAGCTGGGTGGAAGGCGACGCCCAGCTTGGAAAGCGCAGCGACGCTGCCTGACCGGCAGCAGGGGGATGGTCATGCGCAATGCGCTCTCGGTCGACGTGGAGGACTGGTTTCAGGTCGGCGCATTCGAAGGCGTGATCGACAAGGGCAGCTGGGACGGCCTGATCCACCGCGTCGAGCGTAACACCGAAGCGGTCATGGCGCTATTTGCCGAAGCCAATGTGAACGCGACCTTCTTTACCTTGGGCTGGGTGGCGAACCGCTACCCTGCGCTGATCCGCCGCATTGCCGAGGCAGGTCATGAAGTCGCCAGCCATGGCTGGGATCATGAGCGCGTATTCCGGATGACGCCGGAGCAGTTCGAGGGCGATCTCAAACATGCCCGCGCCGCGATCGAGGATGCAGCGGGCCAGGCGGTGACTGGCTATCGCGCGCCGAGCTTTTCGATCGACATGCGCACGCCTTGGGCGCACGCCATTCTGGCCGATGCCGGCTATCGTTATTCATCCAGCGTCGCGCCTGTGATACATGATCATTATGGCTGGCCCGACGCGCCGCGTTTCGCGTTCCGTCCGCTGACCGACAGCGCCCTTATCGAATTGCCGGTGACGACGGTCGCTCTGCGCGGCCGCAACTTTGCGGCTGGCGGCGGCGGCTTCTTCAGGCTGTTCCCCTATGATCTGTCGCGCTGGGCGATCCGGCGCGTGAATGGTCGCGAAAACCGGCCGGCCATCTTCTATTTTCATCCCTGGGAGATCGACCCTGCGCAGCCGCGCGTCCGCAACGCGCCGATCAAATCACGCCTTCGGCACTATATGAATCTCGAAAATATGGCTCCCAAGCTGAAAAAACTCCTGAAGGATTTCTCATGGGGCCGTACCGACGAGGTCGCTGCGGAGCAGGCCGCACTGCTCTCATGACAGCCGAGATAGTGCAGCTGCGGATTGGTGATGCCGCCGAAGCTGCAGCGATCGATGACTATATCGCCAGCCGCGCCGACGTGACTCCCTTTCATCGCCCGGCATGGATGCGCGCCATCGAGCGGGCCTGTGGGCACCGCGCTTATTATCTGGCGTCGCGTGAAGGGAACGTCATTCGGGGCGTGCTACCGCTTCACGACATTCGTTCGCCGCTGTTCGGCCGGGCGCTGGTGTCGGCAGGCTTCGCGGTAGGCGGCGGCGTGTTGGCGAACACCGAAGAAACGGCATGGTCACTTTGTGAAGCTGCGTGGGGTCTTGCCCACGAACTCGGCTGTCCTTCGCTCGAGCTGCGCGCCGGGGCGCTGCCGCCTGAGTCGTATTGGCATATCGATCGCGAGACTTATGCGGGGTTCGTGAAACCGCTCGCTGCCGACGAGACCGCGATCCTGTCGTCGATCCCGCGCAAGCAAAGGGCCGAAGTCCGCCGTGCGCTCGGCCTCGATCTCGAAGTTTCAATCGGACGCGACGTCGCCAACCGCGAGGCACATTACCGCGTCTACGCTGAAAGCGTGCGCAATCTCGGCACGCCCGTTTTTCCGCGCAGCCTATTCGCCGAGGTGCTCGCTCAATTCGGCGAAGATGCCGATATCCTCACCGTGCGTCACAAAGGTAAAGCGGTGGCAAGCGTCTTGAGCCTTTATCACGCGGGCACGGTGATGCCCTATTGGGGTGGCGGCACGAAGGAAGCCCGGGCCTTGCGCGCCAACGACATGATGTATTTCGCGCTGATGCGCCATGCATCGGCGCGGGGATGTGCCTATTTCGATTTCGGCCGATCGAAGGCGGGAACAGGCGCATTCGCGTTCAAGAAGAATTGGGGTTTCGAGCCGCAGCCGCTGGCTTATGCCGTGCGTACCGCCGATGGCGTGGCGCCGCGATCGATCAACCCGCTCGATCCCAAATACCGCTTGAAGATCGCGCTGTGGCAGCGGTTGCCGCTCCCTATCGCGAACCTGGTCGGCCCGTTCATCGCGCGCGGGCTGGGCTGATGCCGGACATCATATTTCTGGCGCACCGCTTGCCTTGGCCGCCCGATCGCGGGGACAAGATGCGCTCCTATCACATTCTGCGCGCACTTGCGGCGCATGCGCGCGTCCATCTCTTTGCCTTCGCTGAAGACGCGGTGGAGATGCAGGACGCCGAAGCGCTGCGGCCGCATGTGGCCAGCATGTATGTGGAGATGCGGTCCAGTGCGCGCGGGCTGGCCGTACTGCGCGCGTTGTTGACAGGACAGCCGGCCTCCGTCGCCATGTTCAGTTCGCCGAGCATGATGGAGCGGGTGTCGCGCACGCTTGCCGAGCGGGACATTGATACGATCTTCGCCTTTTCGGGGCAGATGGGGCAGTTCGTCCCCCCGCAAGCGCAAGCGCGCTTCATCGCCGATCTCGTCGATGTCGATTCCCAGAAGTTCGCCACTTATAGTCAGTCGGGGCCGTTGCTGCTGCGTTGGCTGTACGGACGCGAAGGCCGGCTTTTGCTGAACTTCGAGCTGGCGGTGGCGAGGCAGGCGGAATGCGTAACCTTTGTCAGCGGAGCCGAGGCTGAGCTGTTCAAGAAGTTGGGCGGCCTTAACACGGCTCGGGTGATCGCAATCGAAAACGGCATCGATCTCGATCGGAATCGTCCCGACGGGGATTTCGTTCCACTGGCCGGCGATCGGCTCAGCGGCGGGCCATTGCTCGTGTTCACGGGCCAGATGGATTATCGCCCGAACGTGGACGCGGTATCGCATTTCGCGGAACACAGCCTTCCTGTCGTGCAGAAATTCTGGCCTGACGTACAATTTGCGATTGTCGGGCGAAATCCATCCCCCCAGGTGGAGCGACTCGCGGAGCGGCCGGGTATCGTCGTGACCGGAACAGTCGCGGACGTGCGACCATGGATCGCCGCAGCAAGCGTCGTCGTCGCGCCGCTGCGGATCGCGCGGGGCGTCCAGAACAAAGTGCTGGAGGCGATGGCGATGGGCAAGGCGGTGGTCGCGTCCAGTGCTGCCGCCGAAGGGATCGATGCTGAGGTTGGACGCGAGCTTCTCGTCGCTGATGGCGAACAGACGCCGATTGCCATACTCGATCTGCTTGGCGATGCCGGTCGCGCGGCGGCGATGGGGGCGGCGGCTCGCCGCCGGATGGAAGCGCGCTATCGCTGGGATGACAGGCTGGCCCCGCTCGTCAAGCTGGTGGCCGGATGCTGACCGCCACATCGTTTTCACGCGCAAGAACTGTCGCTTCAGATCATGTTGTACTGCTTTGTGTCGCGTGGGCCGTGATCCTGCTCCTCTTCGTGCGGGACGCGTTGGCGCTGGTCGGCATATGGTGGTCCAGCTCAACCTTTACTCATTGCCTGCTGATCCCGCCGATCATCGCCTGGCTGGTCGCTCAACGCTGGCCGGAGCTGCGGCTGCTGAAGCCGCGCGGCTGGCTGCCGGGGCTGGTGCTTGTCGGCGCCGGCGCGGTGGGCTGGCTGCTGGGTGAGGCAGCGGGCGTCGCGCTTGCCCGGCATCTCGGCCTGGTCCTGATGCTGCAAGGCGCGGTCGTCACCTTGGTGGGGCCGGAGGTCAGCCGCGGGCTCATGTTCCCGCTTGCCTATATGCTGTTTCTGGTGCCAGCCGGCGAAGGTCTTGTTCCACCGCTCCAGACATTGACCGCGCAGATCTGCATGGCGCTGCTCGCACTGAGCGGCATTCCGGCACATATTGACGGCGTGTTCATCACCATTCCGAACGGGTGGTTCGAAGTGGCCGAGGCGTGTTCGGGCGTGAAATTTCTGGTGGCGATGGCGGCCTATGGCGCGCTCGTCGCCAATGTGTGTTTCAGAAGCTGGGCGCGCCGCATCGCGTTCATGACGGCCGCGCTTGTGCTGCCGGTGCTCGCCAATGGCGTGCGCGCATGGGGAACCATTTACATGGCGCACCGGACCAACGCGCACTTCGCGGAGGGGTTCGATCACGTCATCTATGGGTGGGTTTTTTTCGGTATCGTCATCGCCGTCCTGATCGCCGGTAGCTGGCGCTGGTTCGATCGCAAGGTCGGCGACCCCTGGATCGAGCCGGCGAAGCTCCAGCTGCAGCAAGGCGCCACTGACGCATGGAAGCGCGGCTTTGCAGGAGTGATCCTGATCCCGCTGGTCGCTTTGCTCTGGTCGCTGCTCGGATCGGCGGGCCGTGCGCAACTGCCGCCCGTGACGAGCTTGCCGGTCCTCCCCGAGTGGCGACGTATCGCCGCCCCCTCGGATTGGCGGCCGAATTTCGCTGGGGCCGATCGCCTGCTGATCGCGCGCTACGTCGACACGCGGGGGAGGGTGGTCGATCTGGCAGTCGCCATTTTCGCGTCGCAGGCCGAAGGAAGGGAACTGGTCGGCTATGGGCAGGGCGCGGTCGCGCCTGATAGCCATTGGGCGTGGACGGACGATCGGCCGTCGCCACCGGGAGGCCGTGCTTTTCGCATCACCGGCCAGGGCGACATTGTCCGCGACGTAATCACCTTCTATCGAATCGGCACGATCACGACCGGAAGCGAGTTCAGGGTGAAGGCCGAAACGTTGAAGACCAAATTGCTCGGCGGCCCCCAGCGCGCCGTGGCCATCCTTGTATCCGCGCCGGAAGATGCGGGGCAGGGAGCTTGGCCGGCGATGCAGGACCTGCTCGAAGCAATCGGGCCAGTGGATCAGTTTGCTGACCGCATGTCCGGTCAGGCCGGCTAAGCCAATGTGCGGCATCGCCGGTATCTTCCATCTGGCCACAGCGAAGCCAGTCGACCCGCAGCGCGTGCGCGCCATGACCGACGTGATGGTCCATCGCGGACCTGACGGAAGCGGTGTCTGGACGGCGCCCGGCGTCGGGCTTGGCCATCGCCGTCTCGCGATCATCGATCTCGCGACCGGCGAACAGCCAATGACGAGCGCCGACGGCGGCCTGACGGTCAGCTTCAACGGCGAGATCTATAATTTCAGGCAACTTCGCGCGGAGCTGGAGCAGTCGGGCGCCATATTCCGCACGAACAGCGACACCGAGGTCATCCTCCATGGGTGGCGCCGCTGGGGGGCAGCGTGCGTGGAGCGTTTTCACGGCATGTTCGCGTTCGCGCTCTATGATGAGGCGCGCAAGAGCCTGTTCCTCGCGCGCGATCGGCTGGGGGTGAAGCCGCTTTTTTACACTCAGCTGAGTGATGGATGCATCTTGTTCGCCTCCGAGCTCAAGGGATTGCTTGCCCATCCGCTCGTCAGGCGCGCGCCGAAGCTGACAGCCGTCGAGGATTATATGGCCTATGGCTATGTTCCCGATGACACATGCCTTCTCGACGGCATTAGCAAATTGCCGGCCGGCCACCATCTCACGCTGAAGCGGGGCCAGGCGCTGCCGATGCCGATCTCCTATTGGGACATCAGCTTTGCCGAGCGGACCTCAGGCAGCGTGGCACGCCTCGAAGACGAGCTGATCGCGCATATGCGTGATGCCGTTGCCGAACGCATGATCGCGGACGTTCCGCTCGGCGCCTTTCTGTCGGGCGGGGTCGACAGCTCCGCCGTGGTTGCGCTGATGGCGGGCGAGAGCACCAGCGCGGTGACGACCTGCTCGATCGGCTTCGATCAGGCGGATCATGATGAAACGCGCTATGCCGATCTCGTCGCCGAGCGTTTCGCGACCCGCCATCATCGCCGCATCGTGGATGCGGACGATTTTGGGCTGATCGACCGCCTTGTCGCTGCGTTCGACGAACCCTTTGCGGACGCGTCGGCCTTGCCCACTTACCGCGTATCCGAGCTTGCGCGACAGCATGTGACGGTGGCGCTTTCGGGCGACGGCGCTGACGAAGCGCTGGCCGGCTATCGCCGTCACGTTTTCTTCGCTGGCGAGGCCAGGATGAGAGCCATGCTGCCGGAAGCCTTGCGCAGACCGCTGTTCGGTGCGCTTGGCGCCGTCTACCCCAAGCTCGATTGGGCGCCACGGCCGCTGCGCGCCAAGACGACGCTGGCAGCGATGGCCTTGAGCGACGGCGAAGCTTATGCCGATGCCGTGAGTGTTACATCGGCCGTGGCGCGCCGCCGCCTGTTCGCCGACAGCTTTCGCAGCCAGATCGCCGGTCATCGTGCCGAGGACCGCTATGTTCGGGCGATGCAGCAGGCGCCCGCCCGCGCGCCGCTCGATCGTGCGCAATATGCCGACATAAAAATCTGGCTGCCAGGCGATATTTTAACCAAGGTCGACCGGACCAGCATGGCCGTCAGCCTCGAAGCGCGCGAACCGCTGCTTGACCACCGGCTGCTCGAATTCGCGGCAAGCCTGCCGCCCGCGATGCGCGTTCGTCGAGGCACCGGAAAATGGCTGATGAAGCGCGCGCTGCGCAAATATCTTCCGAAGGAGATATTGTACCGGCCAAAGATGGGATTCGTGACGCCGATCAGCGCCTGGTTCCGCGGCCCGCTGGCCGACCAAGCGATGCATGTCGCGCGCAGTTCAACCTTGGCCGAGACAGGCTGGTTCGACCTTTCGACAGTTGGCAGCATGATTTCCGAACATCGCAGCGGCCGCTTCGATCACGGGCGAGCCTTGTGGCAGATGGTGATGCTGGATCGGTCGCTTTCTCGACTGTTCAACACAAAGCCCTAGCCACGCCTTACCTTTGATATCGGTACCGAAATGAGGAATGTCCCAATAAAGGACGTCGTAAGATTCTGTATTGACTCAATTTTTATTGCCACTTTCCAGCGCGACTTGCGCAGAACGGCTTGTAAGTCGTTGTGACTCAACAATGAACCCTATTGCTATCCCCTCCGGCGTAATATAGTTAACGATTTGTAAGTAAGGGGGTACTTCATGACGGATCAGCCGGTGAATCTTGCGCGAGCGAGATCGGAGATGCGAACCGCCGGCGAGCGCCGGGTCGGCTCTGTTCATACCCCCACACCAAGATTCCGGTTCGACTTAGCCGAGATCGAGGTCCGTTGGGACGAAATGGCGGCCACTTTGTGGAGCTTCATGACGCCGATCGGCCGCCCCGCGTTCACCTTCTCAATTCTGCGTGATCTGCAGGCGTGGCAGCAGGAAATTCAGCGCGCCTTCCCAGCGGATAGCGGCCTGCTGAAATATCTCGTTCTGGGCTCAAGATTTCCCGGCGCATTCAATTTGGGCGGCGATATGGAGTTTGTCGCTGATCGCGCCGAGGCGCGGGACGTCGGCGCGCTCGTGGCGTACGGCAATATGTGCATCGACATATTGCACCAGAATATCCTGAGCCTCGATCTGCCAATTGTGACCATCGCCCTGATCCAAGGCGATGCGGTTGGCGGCGGCTTCGAAGTGGCCCTATCCTTCGATGTGCTGGTCGCCGAACGCGGAACCCGCTTCTCATTTCCGGACCATATCTTCGGAATGTTCCCGGGCGTCGGCGCGCATGTTTTTCTGACACGGAAACTGGGTGCCGCGCAGGCAGAAAAGCTGATGCTCAGCGGCCGGACCTATACGGCGGAAGAGATGTACGAGCTCGGACTCGTCCATGTTCTTGCCGAGCCCGGCCAGGGCGAGCAGGCGGTGGCGGATTACATCGCGCACAACGGCAAGCGGCAAACCGGCCAATATGGCGTCTATCGTGCAGCCCGCGAAATCAATCCGATCACCGTCGATGAGCTTCGCCGGATCGTCAAGATCTGGGCTGAGACGGCCGTGCGCCTACAGCCTCACAACATCAAGATGATGCGCCGGCTCGCCGCCGCACAGGCGCGGACCGCGACGCAGTCTCATCGGATATCTGCTTGAGGCGCTGATTGACGTCGTCGATATTGTCGAAATCATAATCAGGTTTCGCCAGATAATCGGCGACGTCCTTGAAGGGCATGGGGCGGGCGAAATAATAGCCTTGTCCCTCGCCGCAGCCCTGGCTCCGAATATAATCAAGCTGCTGCTTGGTCTCGATACCTTCAGCCACGACGGTCAGGTCGAGCGAATCGGCTAAAGTCGAAATCGCCTGGACGACCGCGCGCGCTTCGCCGCTACGGTACACATCGGCCGTGAATGAGCGGTCGATCTTGATGACATTGAAGCGGTAGCGGCACAGATAGCTCAACGACGAGAAGCCGGTGCCGAAGTCGTCAAGTGAAAGCCTGATGCCGAGCTTCTGGAACCCGTCCAGTACGATACGAACATTGGGATTGTCCTCGACCAGCGCCGTTTCGGTGATCTCCAGCTCGAGCCGGCGCGGTTGCAGGCTGTGCTTCAGCAACGCCTCGAGCACCATCGGCGGCAATTTGCGCGTTTTGAGCAGGGGCGGGGAGATGTTGATGCAGACCGAAATGTCCTCTGGCCATTTGGCGGCGGCCGCGCATGCGCGGTCAAGAACCCATTCGGTGATCGCGTCAATCTGACCGGTTGCTTCGGCGATGGGGATGAAAAGGCCCGGCGGGATGCCCCCGTGCACAGGGTGATGCCAGCGCAACAGCGCCTCGAAACTCTTCACCCGACCAGACTTCAAGTCGACGATCGGCTGAAAGTAAAGTTCGAGCTCATCGTTCGACATGGCGCGCTTGAGATCGTTTTCGATCTGCTTGTTCTTGAGCAGCCGTTCTTCCATCTCGGGATCGAAGATGACGACGCAATTGCGGCCCTTGGCCTTGGCCTCGTAAAGCGCGACATCGGCGTGACGCAAGAGATCGTCCGCCGACTGTTCATCGACGGTCGAAATCGAAATACCGATCGAGGCGCTGAAATCGATGGTCATGCCTTCGGTGGTTTCCGGTTCGCTGATAGTCCGGCGGATTTCCTCGCCCAGCGCCAAGGCGGCCTCGGCGCCTGCCACCGGCACGATGATGATGAATTCATCCCCGCCGAAGCGGGCGATCTTGCCACGTTCGCCGGCCAGCTTTTTCAGGCGCGCGGCAACCGCGTGAAGCACCACGTCACCAGCGGCATGGCCCAGGGTATCGTTGATCTGCTTGAAGCGATCGAGGTCGAGCCAAAGGACGGCGACGGCTGATCCGCCAGCCTTGAGCAACGCATCGAGGTTGACTTTGAGCGTGACGCGATTGTCGATCCCGGTCAGCGGATCAGTTTTGGAAAGCTTCTCATAGACCTCGGTCAGCCGCTTCTTTTCCTCGCGGTCGATGAAGGCGGTAAGCACGGTCTTGTAAGTTTGCAGCGTGATGTCGATCACCACCAGGGTGAACAGGATGTTCGTTACCGCCAGCAGGACGTGCGGAATCGAGGGGTGCACGAGGAGCGCGATGCTGAACGGCACGGTGCACATCAGCAGCAGTCCCACCGCGATGATCGGCTGGCCCGTATTTCGGCTCGCAGCGGCCGCAGCATAGCCGGTGGACGTGGCCGCGGTAATCAGATGAGAAAAGGGATTGGTGCTGATGAGCAAGGTCAGAAATGTGAACTGCCCCATGAAGCCCGCATAAGCCCACGCGCCAGCATGATAGATGACCTCCCATTTGTTCGCGATGGTAGGACCCGGCTTGAACATGCCGAAGCTCACGACGCGTGCCATTCCGGAGAGAACGAGGAGAACGCCGCAAATTATCAGCCAGGGCGACGGATCCGACTTGATGACGACGCCGACCATGGCTGCGCCACTCATTGCACCAATGAAGAGCGCGAGCTTTGACTGGAACAGGGTTTCGAGCAGCGCCGCCCGGACGGCCCAGCTGAGCTTTTTATCGCGAGTCGCGACACTGAAGACGTTGATCAGCATCGTGCGTGCTCAGGCCGCCGAGGTCAGGCCCTCGGGGCCGTGGATGTTCAGCAGGTGCCCCGCCTGCACGAATTCGGGAATGCGCGCATAGCTGCCGATGCATTTCGCCAGTTCGGGTGAAAAGCTGACCGACCAGGGCTGGCCGTTCTGAAGAAGCAGGCTCAGGAAGAGTCGCTCAGGCTGGGAGCCTGATCTGGGAGCCTGTTCGGTCGAGCGCTGCATGCCCGCGACAATGCGTTCCCAGCGCTTAAAAAACTGCTAAATTGAAGAAGAATTACGGGATATCAGCCCAATTTTTCAAGATTGTCGCAATCAGCCTGGCTGAATCTCAAGTGCAACCGAAGGCTGGATGATTTCCGCTATCGCACGCGCAAGATCATTGTGCCGGAAAGGTTTGGCGAGCCGACTCACGTCGATCGTTGTGGAACCAGCAAGATCGGCAAATCCGGTGATAAGCAGCACTGGCAGCTGAGGATGAAGATCGCGGGCCTCGCGCGCCAATTCCATTCCACTCATTCCCGGCATCAGGAAATCAGTGACGAGCAGATCGAACGCTTCGTTGCGAAGCTTTGCAAGTGCCAGTGCGCCCGAGCTGACATGAACGACCCGATGGCCAAGATCAGTCAGCATGTCCGCGGTACCAACTCTGACGAGCTCCTCGTCATCCGCGAGCAGCACATTCAGCGAATAATCGACCTTGATCGGTTCTTCGGTTGTCGTAACCATCTTTGCGGCCGGGGTATTGGCCACGGGAAGCCACAAGGATGCGGTCGTTCCCTTGCCTACCGCGCTTGCAAGATGGAGCGCCCCGCCGGATTGCGCCGCCAGACCGTGAACCATCGATAAACCGAGCCCGGTGCCCTTGCCGATTCCCTTTGTGGAATAAAATGGCTCGATCGCCCGCTTGAGGGTGTCTTCGTCCATGCCGGTCCCGGTGTCGGCAATGTCAAGGCAGACATAGTTTCCCGCGCCAATCCCGAAGCCGTTGTCGCTCGACAGTTGCTGCCATCGCAGGCCGATGGTGAGTATTCCCTCTCCGTCCATTGCGTCGCGCGCATTCACGGCCAGGTTGAGCAGTGCCAACTCAAGCTGATTCGGATCGACCATTGCCGCAGGAACTTGCGCCGGAGTGTTGAGCCGCACCTCGATGCGCGGCCCGAGCGATCGCTTCATAAGGTCGAGCATGCCTTCGACGAGCGCAAGCATGTCCACCGGCCGGGCCTCGAGATTCTGCCGGCGGGCAAACGCCAGCAAGCGCGAGACCAGCGTCCGGGCACGTTCCGAGGCTTGCAATGCTCCATCGATCAAACGTTGCGAACGCTGGTCTCCATGGATCCGGCGTAGCATGTCCAATCCGCCCAGGATCGGCGTCAGCAAATTGTTGAAATCATGGGCCACGCCACCGGTGAGTTGCCCAAGCGTCTCGAGTTTCTGTGCTTCGTGAAGCTGGGCCGCAACCGCCTCGCGTTCGCGCGTGCGCTGTTCGAC
Source organism: uncultured Sphingomonas sp. (assembly GCA_965727025.1). Lineage (GTDB taxonomy): Bacteria > Pseudomonadota > Alphaproteobacteria > Sphingomonadales > Sphingomonadaceae > CANJQJ01. The sequence goes on along the minus strand of CBFRWL010000003.1, from coordinate 13,951 downwards.
GCGCTCTTCGAGCTCGGCCGCAAGGTCTCGCAGTACCTCTTCGCCCTCACGCCGTTCGGTAATGTCTTGGGATACCCCGGTGCGGCGCAGCGGCTTTCCGTTGCTATCCAGCGTAGGTCGGCCACGAACCTGAAGCCAGCGCATTGCTCCATTCGGCTGGAAACAGCGGAATTCTACGTCATAATCCTGGGCTGTGGCCATTGCGGCCTCAATTTTGTCCTCTACCGCGGCGCGGTCGTCGGGATGGATGCTCGCGAGCAAATCTTCTCGGCTGAAATCCTGCCATGGCTTGCGTCCGAAATGGGCTTTGCACAGATCCGACGCCTCTAGCATCAAGTCGGGATAGTGGACCGTCCAGGTTCCCAGGCGGCCCGCCGCCAGCGCAACGCTCAAGCGCTGTTCCGCCTCATGAATCAGTTCGAGCCGCGCTCGCGCATCATATTGACGACGCCGTGCTCTCAGGGCGGAGCTTGAGAGGCTGACGAGCGTGGTCGGGTGGAAGGGGCGTTCAAGGAAGGTGACGTTGCCGAGAAGATCGAGGTAGCGTTGCGCGGACGGGTTACGCTCGAAGCCGCCGCCGCGCTCGGTGAGCAAGATGAAGGGGAAGTCCGACCATTCTTCCTGATCGGCGATGAAAGCTGCAATCCCGCGCAGGTCGGTCGCCTTCAGTGCTTCCTCGGTGACAATGGCAAACCCGGCTCCGCTTCGCAGCATGCCCACCAGTTCACCGATGTCCGAAGCGATCCGCGGTTCGAAGCGCGCTTCGGACAAAATCGAAGCCGCGAGCGGTGCATCGCGCCCGCGCGGGGCGAGAATGACTACATCTTCTCGCAAGGTCCGATTCACGGCGTGGATGTCACCGAAGGGAGTTGCCGGAAATCTCTGGGAGCTCGCCGACTAAAGTGGGTACGCCACGCAACACACCTTGGAATTGGGTCAGCGGCTCTCCCAAGATGATGCCTGCCTTTCCGATGTTGAACTCGCGGATCGTATCCTCATGCGTGCCGGTGCGCTTCTTGATGACGGAAATCGCGCGCCGGACTCGCCCAGCCGCCTCGAAATAGCGCAAAAGTATAACGGTGTCTGCCAGATAAGTGACATCAACGGGCGCGCGCATATCGCCAACAAGGCCGTGTTGCGCCACCGTCAGGAAGGTCGTTACGCCCTGGCGGTTCAGATATTGCAGAAGCTCATGCATGTGCAGGACGAGCGCCTGCTCCTCGGGCATGGCGGATTGATAGCCATTGATGCTATCGATCACCACCGTTTGTGCGCTGCCCTGCTCGACGCAATGGCGAACGCGCTCGGAAAATTCGCCGGGAGTAAGTTCGGCTGCGTCAACCTGTTCGACGAGCAGCTTTCCGCTGTCTACCATCGGCTGAAGATGAAAGCCGAGCTGCTCAGCCCGTTCGAACAGCAGGCCCAACTCCTCGTCAAACACGAAGAGTGCCGCCTGTTCGCCGCGCTCGACAGCCGATTTTATGAATGTCAGCGCAAGCAACGATTTGCCCGTTCCGGAGGGGCCGATGATGAGAGTGCTTGATCCGCGCTCCACGCCGCCTCCCAGCAGCGCGTTGAAAGCGGGAGAATAGGTTGGGACGATCGTCCGCGAGAATTTCTTCTTGTGCTCGGCGGAGACGAGGCGGGGGAACACCCGCACGCCCTCCCGCTCGATCACGAAGTCGTGGAAGCCGCCGCGAAACGGCTGGCCCCGATATTTGAGCACGCGCAGCCGGCGGCGTTCGCCGCCATAGGTTGGAGAAAGTTCTTCGAGCCTGATGACGGCGTGCGCCACGCTATGGACTGTTTTGTCGAGCACATCCGCGGTCAGATCGTCGAGCATCAGCACGGTTGTCTTATGTTTTGCAAAATAATGCTTCAACGCAAGGATTTGGCGGCGGTAGCGCAGCGAGCTTTGCGCCAGCAGCCTGATCTCCGAGAGGCTGTCGAGCACGATCCGCGAGGGGTTCACCCGCTTGAACGCGTCGAAGATCCGCTTGGTGGTTTCGCCAAGCTCGAGATCCGAGGAATAAAGCAGGCTTTGCTGCTGGTTTTCATCCAGCAGTTCCTCGGGCGGCGCCAGTTCGAAGATGTCGACTTTGTCGGTGAAATCCCAGCCATGCGAGGCGACGCTGCTGCGCAGCTCCTCTTCGGTCTCCGAAAGCGTAACGTATAGGCATCGCTCGCCGGCTTCCGCGCCTGCCAGAAGAAAATGCGAAGCGATGGTGGTCTTGCCCGTACCTGGGCTGCCTTCCACCAAGAATAGCCGCCCTCTCGTTAACCCGCCGCCTATAATATCGTCGAGACCGGCGACGCCCGTCTTTGCTTTATCCGTCGGCTGCATCGGTCCTGCTCTTCTCCTGCGTCGTCAGTTCTCAACGACAACGCCGAAAAGCCATTAGGTTTCCGAAACGACTACCTATTAGTGCACAGAATGATGCGATGCGGGGTTGCGCCCTCAGGCTGCGACACGCTCGCGCTCGCGCATTTCCTGATTGAGCATTTCGGCCAACAGGAAGGCGAGTTCGATCGATTGGCTGGCATTCAAGCGCGGATCGCAATGTGTATGGTAACGATCGGCCAGCGCTTCGTCCGTGATCGCCACCGCGCCGCCCGTGCATTCGGTTACGTTCTGGCCGGTCATCTCGGCGTGGATGCCGCCGCCATGGGTTCCTTCGGCGCGATGAACCGCGAAGAAGCCGCGTACCTCCGCCAGGATGCGATCGAATGGGCGCGTCTTATAGCCATTCGCTGCCTTGACGACATTGCCGTGCATAGGATCGCACGACCACACGACCGGCCGGCCCTCTGTCTTGACGGCGCGAACGAGGGGTGGAAGCCCTTTCTCGATCTTGTCGTGCCCATAACGGGTGATCAAGGTGATCCGCCCAGGCACATGATTGGGATCGAGCGTATCCAGCAGGCGAAGCAGCACGTCGGGTTGAAGGCTCGGCCCGCACTTGATGCCTATGGGATTTCCGATGCCGCGCAGGAACTCGACATGGGCTGAACCTTCGAACCGGGTACGGTCGCCGATCCAGACGAAGTGTGCGCTCGTGTCGTACCAATCGCCAGTCAGCGAATCCTGCCGGGTCATCGCTTGTTCATAGGCGAGCAGCAGCGCTTCATGGCTGGTGTAGAACTGGGTGGTCTTGAGTTGCGGAACGGTATCGGGGCTGATGCCGCACGCTTGCATGAAATCCAGCGCGTCACCAATGCGATCGGCCACTGCCTGATATTGCGCGGCCCAGGGGCTGCGGCCCATGAAATCGAGCGTCCAGCTATGCACCTGATGGAGATTCGCGTAGCCGCCTTGAGCGAAGGCGCGCAGCAGGTTGAGCGTCGCCGCAGACTGGCTGTACGCCTTGATCATCCGTTGGGGATCGGGGACGCGGCCTGCCTCGGTGAAGGCGATGTCGTTCACGATATCCCCGCGATAGCTGGGCAGGCTGACGCCGTCCTGCTCCTCCAGCGGGGCGGAGCGTGGCTTGGCGAACTGCCCCGCCATGCGGCCGAGCTTCACGATCGGCAGCTTGGACGCGTAGGTCATCACCACCGCCATCTGCAGGATCACGCGGAACGTATCGCGGATGTTGTTCGGGTGGAATTCGGCAAAGCTTTCGGCACAATCCCCGCCTTGGAGCAGAAAGGCCTTGCCGGCGGCTACCTGCGCAAGCTCCTCGGTGAGCGCGCGCGCTTCTCCGGCGAATACCAATGGCGGATAGCTGCGAAGCTCGCGCTCCACTTCGGCCAATATGGCCTGATCCGGATATTCGGGCAGCTGCCGCGCTTCGAAGTTGCGCCAGCTATCCAAGGCCCATTCTGACGACTTGTTCATCTCATTTCCAAAATATGGCTTCTCACCCGGACGCGCGCGTGGCGCGAGGACGGATCAAGGCCGCTATCGCAATGTTTGCATTATGTCACGTTTTGCAAGCGCGAGATATGCGGTCATCAGGCTGCGCGCGGCGGCCCCCGCCGCTGATATCCAAATTATCGCTGCCAGTGGCGAGCATCTGTCATGGCGTCAGCTCACATCGACCCGCCTTGCGCTGCTTTGCGCCAACGACTAGAGAGCCGCCACTTTCCCTTAGCTCGATACGGAGTTTGAACGGCGATGGCCGCGACGCGCACTTTTTCGATCATCAAGCCTGACGCCACGCGTCGCAATCTGACGGGGGCGGTCACCGCCAAACTTGAGGAAGCCGGCCTGCGCGTCGTCGCCTCCAAGCGTATCCGCATGACGCGCGAGCAGGCCGAAGGCTTTTATGCCGTTCACAAGGAGCGGCCGTTTTTCAACGATCTCGTCAGCTTCATGATTTCCGGACCGGTTGTCGTACAGGTGCTTGAAGGCGAGGATGCCGTGAAGCGCAACCGCGACATCATGGGCGCAACCAACCCAGCGCAGGCCGACGAAGGCACGATCCGTAAGCTCTTCGCCGAATCCATCGAGGCCAACTCGGTGCATGGTTCCGACAGCGACGAGAATGCAGCGATCGAGATCGCCTATTTCTTCAAGCCGGAAGAGATTGTCGGCTGACGCTTAGCGCTCCCGCAGGCGCGGCATCAGTTCGACGAAGTTGCAGGGTTTGTGACGGCTGTCGAGCTGGGTCGCCAATATACCGTCCCAGGCGTCCTTCACTGCTCCGGTCGAACCGGGCAGGGCGAAGATATAGGTCCCGCGCGCGACCCCGGCAGTAGCGCGCGACTGGACTGTCGAGGTCCCGATCGTCTGATAACTGAGCCAGCGGAACAGCTCGCCAAAGCCTGGGATTTCTTTGTCCCAGACCATCGCCAGTGCCTCGGGCGTGACGTCGCGTCCGGTCACGCCGGTACCGCCGGTCGTGATGATGCAATCGATCTGCGGATCCTCAATCCAGCCGTGCAAGTGCGCGACGATCATGTCCTTATCGTCGATGATGATGTCGCGCTCGGCAAGAATGTGCCCGGCCTTCGTCAACCGCTCGACCAGCGTGTCGCCGGAGCGATCTTCCGCCAGCGTGCGCGTGTCCGATACCGTCAGAACCGCAATGCGGACCGGTAGAAACGCGGCCGCTTCGTCAATTGACACGTGCGAGCTCGGTGTTGCCGCCCCCGGCGGTGGCGTTTGCGCCATCGGCGTCTAGGCGAATGGCGGTTTTGCCCGGCAAACCGGGAAAGCGCGGCCACATTCCTTGGGCGATGGCTTTGAGGCTGGCTGGCACCTTGCCCTGCTGACGGCCATACATCCAGTAATTGCGGAGCACGATCGCGACATAGTTGCGGGTTTCGGCGAAGGGGATCGATTCGATGAAGGTGAGCGGATCGCCGCCGTCGCGAAGCTTGTAGTTCCAATTCAGCACCGATCCGGGGCCCGCATTATAGGCGGCGATAATTTTGGGAAGCAGTCCCTGCGTGCCGGGCATGTCCCGCAGCATCTCCAGATAGGACTGGCCATATTCGAATGAAACCGCCGGGCGATTGAGTTGAGCATGGTCGAGGCTCTCGCCCTTTTTACGAGCTACCAGCTGTGCAGTGGCGGGCATCAGCTGCATCAGGCCGATAGCGCCAGCCGGGCTCATGGCATCGGAACGAAACTGCGACTCCTGCAGAGCATGCGCGTAAACGAGCGCCGGATCGACCCGCCAGCCGCCCTGCGGCGTCCAGGCCGGAACCGGGTAGCGGGCGCTGACCGGCATCGCCGCGCCGACCGGCCCATGCTGTGCAAGCCAGATCTGGGTGGAGGGGAGATCAAGTCGCGAAGCGAGGTGGAGGAGGGCGCCATGTTCGGCGGGCGCGCCGATACGGGCCTGGTGACGCATCACCTCATCGGCATAGGCATCCTCGCCGATTTCCGTAAGGGCGGCCGCGACGTGCATATTGGGGTAGCGCGAGAGGCCCTGCCATTCCGCAGCGACCGATCCGCTCAGCACATTGGCCGCGGTTTCAGCCGGGATCGCGATGCCCAGCGCGCTGCCGGCAAGAAGGCCATAAAAGGTCTCCGGCAACTTGGCCGCGGCGCGGAGCTTCGCCTGCACGCGCTCGGGATGCCCGCCCGCGAGATCGGCGCGTGCGGCCCAGAACAGCCCAGCGGCGCGCATTTCATAGTCGCGTGCATGAGCCGTGACCGAATCGAAAGCGGTGCCGGCAGCGGCAAAGTCGCGCTGGCGCCAGGCCGCGAGGCCAGCGACCCAGTCGGCCTGCACCGTCCATTCGCCCGATCCAGCCTGAGCAAGCGCGGCAAGGCGGCGGGCATTGGAGTCATCGCCGGTGAGATAATAGGACCAGGCAATACGTTGCTGCCATTCGGTAAGCGCTTCACCGGTCAGCTCGATCTGACGCGGTGCGAGCAGCGCCTCGGCTTCGGCGGGCTGATCGGCCTTGATCAAGCCGATAATCTGCGGACGCAACTCCATCGCCACCGCATCGCTGCGATTGCTGCTCGCTGAAGTGCGTCGTGAAGCGCCTGCCACGCGGACAAGGTCATGAACTTCGGGGAGTTCAGGCAATGCGTCGGCGCCACGCGTGCGGGCAAGGCGAGCGAGATCGGATGCTTGTGGAAGTTCCGGCGCGCGCGCGATGAGCGCGACCAGATCGGCGGCGCTCACCTTGGGCGACCCCTTGGCGCTATACAGCTCGGCCCGGGCAAATGGCGTGAGCAGGCCGTCCGGCATGGCAGCAAGCCGCTGCTCTGCGTCGGACCATTCGCCCGCGCGGATCGATGCGAAGATGGCGCGATATTGATCCCGTTCAGCCGGCTTGAGCTGTTCCGGAATGACGCGTGATGCAGCGGATACGGCCGTCGGCGCAGCCGCTGGCAACGCCATGTCATTGGCGGCGAAAGCGGCGGCCAATGGGCTTGCCGTCACGGCAAGGGCTAGAAGGGCAATCAGTCTCACGCGCTTAAAATCTCCATCACCTTCCGCAGGTCTGCCCAGGCGTCCGCCTTGCGGGCCGGTTGCTGGAGCAGGAAGCGGGGATGAAAGGTTGCGATGGCCGGTACCGTGCCGCCATCGAGGTTAATGCCATGTATCGAATTGCGCGCCTCGGCGAGGCTCGTCCCGATCACCGCACGGGTTGTCGCATCGCCTAAGATCAACAGCAGGCGGGGTCGAGTGAGCTGGACGTGGTGACGGGCTATAAGAGCCAGCTCAGCTTCCAGCGGAGGAGCCAACCTGCCTGAAGCAGGGCGACCGGGGGCGAGGCTTGCCAGATAGACTGACGCCCGATCCCGCCCGATCGCGCCCAGCATCGCGTCGAGGAGACGGCCGGCCGATCCGGTGATCAACATGTCCGCCTCGCAGTCTTCCGCGTCGGGCATGTCGGTCAGGAGCATCAATCCGCCAGCGACGCTGCCCGCGGCAGCCGGCCGACGCATACCAAGGTCGGGCAGATTTTCCGGAAGTTTGATCCAGGCGGCAAAAGCTTCCATCGTGGAAGGCAACGCCATGACGTCAGTCGCGCTGGCAGCGGTCACCGCACCAGGCGTGGAATGCCATCCATGGGCAACCGAAACTGCATTCTTCAGCCAATCGCGCGGCGCGTCATCGACAATGACGTCGACGCCCGCCAGCTGCCACCAGCGCAGCGCGCTCGCGAGCGCATTCGCTTCCTCGTCCAAAATCCCTACCCGCACCTCATCATTTAAGTGCGAGGTTGACGTGAGGGTCAATCTGGCGGCACGGACGACATGACAAAGCGTTGGAGCCGTGCGACGGCCTGAGATCGGGAGCTGAAATGTCCGAGCGGGAATCGATGGAATATGATGTCGTCATCGTCGGCGGCGGGCCGGCCGGGCTCGCTGCGGCGATCCGGCTCAAGCAATTGGGGGAAGCGGGCGGACGCGAGCTTTCGGTCTGCGTGTTGGAAAAAGGATCCGAAATCGGCGCGCACATTCTTTCCGGCGCGGTGGTCGATCCGATCGCGCTCGATGAGCTGCTACCGAATTGGAAGGAATTGGATAGCCCGCTGACGGTGCCGGTGGTGGACAACCAGCATTGGTGGCTGACCTCCACCAAAAAATATGGGCTGCCGCATCTGATGATGCCGCCGTTCATGAACAACAAAGGAACGTACACCGTCTCGCTCGGCAATCTCTGCCGCTGGATGGCGCAGCAGGCGGAAGGCCTTGGCGTAGAGATCTTTCCGGGCTTCGCGGCAGCAGAGGTGCTGTTTAACGACGACGGCTCCGTAAAGGGTGTCGCAACCGGCGATCTTGGCATTGCCAGGGACGGCACGCGCAAGCCCGATTATCAGCCCGGCATGGAGCTGCACGCCAAATATACCTTCTTTGCGGAGGGCGTGAGAGGCCATCTTTCCAAAGAGTTGAAGCGCATCTTTAATCTTGAGGCTGAAAGCCAACCGCAAACTTATGCGATCGGCATCAAGGAGCTATGGGACATCGATCCCGCCAAGCACGTGCCAGGGCGTGTGATTCATACCCAAGGCTGGCCTCTGACCAAAGAGGTGGGCGGCGGCTTTCTCTATCATCAGGCGAACAATCAGCTGGCGCTCGGCTTCGTGGTCGGGCTCGGCTACCGCAACCCGTATCTGTCGCCGTTCGAGGAATTTCAGCGCTGGAAGCAGCACCCGGAGATCCGCGCCATCCTCGAGGGCGGGCGGCGCGTCAGCTACGGCGCGCGCGCGATCAACGAAGGCGGGTGGCAGGCGATCCCGAAGCTGACCTTTCCCGGCGGCGCGCTGATCGGCTGCTCCGCAGGCTTCGTCAACGTGCCCCGGATCAAGGGCAGCCACACCGCGATGAAATCGGGCATGCTCGCGGCTGAGGCAGCCTATGAAGCGATCACCGCCGACCGCACTGGCGATGAGCTTTCGGCTTATCCCGAGGCGGTCAATGCGAGCTGGATCGCCACCGAGCTCAAGATGGTCCGCAACGCGGAGCCGGCGGTGGCCAGGTTCGGGCCGGTTGGCGGCACGCTCATTGCCGGCACCGATATGTGGATGCGCTATCTCAAGATCGGCCTGCCGTTCACGCTGAAGACGCACACCGACAATGACACGCTCTGGCGCAAAGACATGGTCCAGCCCATCGCCTATCCGAAGCCGGACGGGGTGATCAGCTTCGATCGTCTTTCCTCCGTGTTTCTCTCGAACACCAATCATGAGGAGGATCAGCCGATCCATCTGACGCTCAAGGATGCGACGGTCCCGATCGACGTCAATCTGGCGCTTTATGACGCGCCGGAACAACGCTATTGTCCGGCCGGTGTTTATGAGATTGTCGGGCAGGACGTCGGCGAGCCGCGGCTCCAGATCAACGCGCAGAATTGCGTCCATTGCAAAACCTGCGACATCAAGGATCCGACCCAGAACATCAACTGGGTCGTTCCCGAAGGCGGCGGAGGCCCCAATTATCCGAACATGTAATCTGGTTGCCCTGATCTCCGGCGCCATGCTGCTGGCTGGGCCGGCCGCGGCGGTACGCGGTGATGAGGTATCGCCCTTTGCTCGCTATGTACGCGCGCGGGCGGCGGATGCGGCGGGGATGTCCGATCTGGCGGCCATGCAATATGCCGCGGCGCTGGACCAAGCCCCCGGCAATCTTGCGCTTGCGCTCAGAACCTATCGTCAAGCAGCGGTCGCGGGCGACAGGCAGCTTGCTTTGAAAACAGCGCGTGTACTGGACAAGGCGGGCGCGCTCCCGCCGGACGGGCGCGTGCTCATCCTCATCGATGATGTCGCGGCGAAAGATTGGGTGGCCGCGCGTGCGACGGTAGGCCGGATCGAGCAGGAACAAGCCTTTGCCTTCCTCACACCGATCTTGCGCGCCTGGATCGCTTTGGGATCAGGCGAACCGGATCCGGCCGGCCAACTTACCCAGATCACGGGATCGACCCTTTCCAGCGCTTATGCGGCCGAGCATCGCGCGCTGATCCTGCTCGCGCAGGGCAGGCGCGAAGAGGCTTCGGATATCGTGAAGTCACGCTCGACCGCGCTCGATCAGCGAATCGCGCGGCCTGGCCTCGCGATCGCGCAAAGTCTTGCCGCCACTGGCGACAAGGCGCGCGCGCTGGCGTTGCTCCAATCCGATGCGCCGGCAGTGCAGCGGCTGCGCGCCGATATCGCAGCCGGGAAGCGAATCGAGCCGCCGAAGATCGACGCCGCCTTTGGCCTTTCGGATTTGCTGCTGGCGGTCGCTCTCGATCTCAATCGCGAACGGGTGACGCCGCTGTCCGTCACTTTGGCCCGACTGGCGCTGTTTGCGTCGCCGCAGAATTCGGAGGCCTTGTTGGGCGCGGCACAGCTCCTTTCGCTGAGCGGGCGCGACGAGGCAGCTCTCGGCCTGCTCGCTCAAATTGGGCCGGACGATCCTTATGCCAATGATGCGCGAAGCGCGCATATCCGCATCCTCGTCGCGCGGGGCGACAAGCAGGCGGCGCTCGAAGAGGTCAAGCGGCTCACAGATGCACCTCGCGCGGATGTTGCCGATTGGACTTTGCTCGGCGATATTTACAGCAGCATGGAAAAGCCGGCGGAGGCTGCAAGTGCCTATGGCAAGGCATTGGAGCTGGCGGGACATGACGGCAACCAAAGCGGCTTGTGGACCTTGTGGCTGTTGCGCGGCAGCGCGCTGGAACAGTCCGGCAACTGGCCAGACGGAAAGGCAGCGCTCCAAAAGGCCTATAGTCTGGCGCCGGACGAAGCGGTGGTGCTCAACCATCTCGGCTATTCGGAACTAGAGCACGGCGATGACGTTGCCGGGGCCAAGGCGCTGATCGAACGCGCCAACAAGCTGAAACCCGATGATGCCGCGATAACCGATTCACTTGGCTGGGCGCATTATCGGCAGGGGGATCTTGCCGGCGCCATTCCCAAACTGGAAGCGGCCGTGGAAGGGGATCCCGGCGGCGCAGAGATCAATGAGCATCTCGGCGATGCTTATTGGAGTGCCGGGCGGCGGATCGAGGCGCGCTATGCATGGCAGGCGGCCAAGGTAACCGCCACTGGTACGGCGACCGATCGCCTCTCGCGCAAGATCGAGCAGGGGCTCGACGCGAGCACCAAAGCGCCTTGAGAACATCGTTCAGCGAAACCGCCTACGCGAAGATCAATCTCGCGCTGCACGTTCGCGCGCGTGAGCCCGATGGCTATCATCGGATCGAGACGCTGTTTGCATTCGCCCGAGATGGCGACATCCTCAGCGTCGAGCCTTCGGATGAATTGACGCTCGAGATTTCGGGACCATTCGCGTCAGTGCTTCAGGGCGAGCAGGACAACCTTGTGCTTCGCGCGGCGCGGGCGTTGCGTGAGCGCTTCGGTATTGCGGATGGGGCGGTGCTGAGGCTCGAAAAGATGCTCCCCGTGGCTTCGGGCATCGGCGGCGGATCGGCCGATGCGGCGGCGGCGTTGCGGCTGCTCAGCCGGCTCTGGGGCATAACGGACAAGGCGGTACTTGAGCAAATTGCCCGCGGGTTGGGGGCTGATGTGCCCGCATGCCTATACTCGCTGCCGATGCGTGGGGAAGGGCGGGGCGACCTGTTGGAGCAGCTGCCCTCGTCAGGCCTTGAAGGCATGGCTCTGCTGCTCGTCAATCCGCGAGTTCCGGTATCGACCGGTGCCGTGTTTTCTGCCTGGGACGGCCGCGACCGCGGCGGGTTGAATTCCGGCGATCCGCTGGCGGCAGCGTTGGCCGGTCGCAATGATCTCGAAGCGCCTGCCCGCATGCTTGCGCCGGCAATCGAAGACGTGCTGGCATTTCTGCGCGCTTGCGGGGGCGTCAGATTGGTCCGCATGTCGGGATCAGGCGCCACTTGTTTCGCGTTGTTCGAGACTACCGAGGCGTGCGCGGATGCTGACCGACAGCTCGCGGAGGCGCGGTCGGGCTGGTGGCGTCTCAAAACGGAACTTCGGAGACAGGTGGCCGTCCCTTAACGGAACGTAGCCGAATAGATCGGGTGGGCTTCCGCCGTTGGCATGAAGATTGCTGAACGGAGCGCAACGAGTCATGCGGGTCGCCCGCATCATTCGCCGGTGGTCCGGTGTCCAAGAGGTTCCGCATCACTTGCAATCGTGGCGGCGCGGCGCCTGTCCCCCCATGGCCGTGCCGCCACTTTGCTTGACCATGCCTGTCGTGGCTGCAACAAGGCACGATGCCTCCCGCTATCGTAATCGAAGGGCCAGCGCAGGATCTGCTGCTGATCGCGGACCATGCGTCAAATTACGTACCGCCGGAACTCGATCTTGGGGTCGCGCCCGGCTTGCTCAACGAACATGTCGCCGTCGACGTCGGAGTAGCCCCGCTGGCCGAGGGCATCTGCGAACGCTTGGGTTGTGTCGGCATATTGGGGGGCGTGTCCCGGTTGGTGATCGACCTCAACCGCGAACTCGATACCCATGGCCTCATTCCTGCGATCAGCGATGGTCGGGCAATAGCCGGCAACAGCAATCTATCCCAAGAAGCGCGGGGCCTGCGGATCGCCCATTGGTGGCAGCCTTATCACCGCGCCATCGAGGAAAGGATTACCAGCGCCCGGCCAAGGATGCTGATCTCGCTCCACAGTTTCACGCCGAAGCTCAGCAGCGAGGACGTTCATCGGCCATGGCAGGTGGGGGTGTTGTACAATGAGGACGAACGCGCCGCTCGGATCGCCATTCCCTTGCTTGAAGAGCGGGGCATCATCACTGGCGACAACGAGCCCTATTCGGGCAAGGTCCTGAACGCGACCATGAACCGGCACGCTGAAGGCAATGGCATTCCCTATCTCGGGCTGGAGGTGCGCCAGGATCTTCTGCACGCTCCGGAAGCAGTGGCGGAATGGTCCGCGATCCTCGCGCCGGTGATCGCTGCCACTGCCGAAAGCCTTGCCTGATCGTCCGGCTGCAGCCAATAGCTGCTGCGAAGAGGACATCATGACGCACAGCTTCGATAAATCCCGGCTTCCCAGCCGTCACGTATCCGTCGGCCCCGAACGCGCCCCGCACCGCAGCTATTATTATGCGATGGGCCTGACCGAGGAAGAAATCGCGCGGCCGTTCGTGGCCGTCGCGAGCGCGGGCAATGACAGCGCACCGTGCAACACCACGCTCGATGCGCAAGCCGATGCCTGCCGGGAAGGCGTGATCGCCGGCGGAGGGATGCCGCGCCGGTTTAACACGATCACCGTCACCGACGGGATCGCCATGGGCCATCAGGGCATGAAATCATCGCTGGTCAGCCGCGAGGTGATTGCCGATTCGGTGGAGCTTTCGGTGCGCGGCCATTGCTATGACGCATTGGTGGCCTTCGCCGGTTGCGACAAAAGCCTGCCCGGCATGATGATGGCGATGCTTCGCCTCAACGTGCCAGCAATCTTCGTCTATGGCGGATCGATCCTGCCGGGAACCTATCAGGGACGCGACGTCACCGTCGTCGACGTTTTCGAAGTGGTCGGCAAGTTCGCGGCGGGCGCCTGTCCGCTGAGCGAGGTGCATGCGCTCGAGAAAGTGGCCTGTCCGGGCCATGGCGCTTGCGGCGGCCAATACACCGCGAACACGATGGCGTGCGTCGGCGAGGCGATTGGCTTGTCCTTGCCGAACAGCAATATGATGCCCGCTCCTTACAAGGCACGCGATGAAATTGCGGTTGCCGCCGGCAAGCAGGTGATGGAATTGCTGGCCCGCAATCTGCGCCCGCGCGACATCTGTACCCGCGACGCATTCGAGAATGCGGCGCGGATCGTTGCGGCGACGGGTGGCTCGACCAACGGCGCGCTTCATCTGCCGGCGATGGCCCATGAGGCGGGGATCGATTTCAGCCTGTTCGACGTGGCCGAGATCTTCAAATCGACCCCTTATATCGCGGACCTGAAGCCGGGCGGCAAATACGTCGCGAAGGACATGCATGAGGCGGGCGGCGTCTACATGGTCATGAAAACGCTGCTGGCAGAGGGCTTTCTTCACGGCGACTGCATCACCGTCACCGGCAAGACGCTTGGCGAGAACATCGATCAGGTGACGTGGAATCCCGATCAGA
>CBFRWL010000002.1:0-31278 GCA_965727025.1 uncultured Sphingomonas sp. | reverse complement strand
ACGCGTCTGGGGTTGGCTTCGGCGCCGGCGCGGGCCGAAGCGATCGCCGTGGCGCGCGATATTGCCCTGGCGGAAGAAACCGGCGCAAGGATCCACTTTCGCAAGCTCTCCACCGCAACGGCTTTCGAGCTCGTCAGGGCGGCCAAGGCGCGCGGCCTGCGTGTGACCTGCGGAACGACGCCGGCCTATCTGCTGCTTTCCGATCTTGCGATCGGCAATTTCCGAACCTTCACCCGGCTCTCCCCGCCCTTGCGCGAGGAAGCCGACCGACAAGCGACGCTAGCCGCGCTCGCCGACGGCACCATCGACGTGCTCTGTTCGGGCCATGATCCGCAGGGGCCGGAAGCAAAGCGGCTGCCTTTCGCGGATGCCGCGCCCGGCATGGCGGGGGCGGAGACGCTGCTGACGCTTTCGCTGGGCTTGGTGCGCGACGGGCTGGTGGACACCCCGCGGCTCTTCACTTTGCTCTCGGCAAACCCTGCGGACCTTCTTGGCGTACCAGGTCATCGCCTCGAAGTCGGTGCGGAAGCCGACCTGATCATCGTCGATCCTGAAAAACCCTGGCGAATCGTCGGCGAAGAGCTTGCAGCGAGCGCGGGTAACACCCCGTTCGATGGACTGCCGGTGCAAGGCAAGGTGCTGCAAACGATCAAGGGCGGCCAGCCTGTCGGCTGACCGCCCTTGCGTAGCGAACTGAAAACCGGGTTCAGCGCGAGGCGTAGGCCTCTTTTGCCGGCACGTCCCGCTTCACCCACTGCATGGGCGCATCGCCTGCCCGCCCACGGACGAAGCAGATGCCGCCGCGCTCGCGCACCTTCCGGCAGAGATTGACCGCCTCGATCCGCGACGCGAATCCGCTGATCGCAAGCCGGTAAAGTGCGCGGCCGTCGTCCGGGTTCTTGAAGGTCGTCGAAACCGGCGTGTACCCCTTCAGCCAGGAGGCTTTGCTGACCGACGCATTCCATCCTTTTGCGAGCCGTGACTGGCTGGAGAAAGCTCCCAGCTGGACTACGAAGCTGCCGGCGGACGCTGGACGTGGGGCGGCTGTTGGCTTTGTTGCCATCGGCTTCACATAATAAGGCTTCGAGGCGGTGCCGGCGGCGGCAACGCTCAGAAGAGCGGGCTTTGCCGGTTCGGCCGACGGAGCGGCAAGCAGCGCCGCCGATTGCGGAACCTCGACCGGCTGGATCTGGGGCTGCGGTGCAGGCGCTTCGACAGCTGGCGTGGGTGCTTGAGCCAGCTCAACAGGGTTTGCAGCAGGAGCTGGTTGCGGCTCGGTGGCAGCCTGCTCGGTAGCAGCCGAAGCCGCCGGCTTGGTCTCGAGCAGCGCCAACTCAGTCGGCATGCCATGATCGATGACCGGCTTTACGTTGAGAATCTTGGCGAGCTGCTCGTTGGTGCCGCTTGGGCGTACGAATTGCGCCCATTCGGTCATACGTTGCGCAAGCTGGTTCGCCGGAATGTCCTGACCCGCGGTGACATGGGCATCGGACCAGCGGCCCGCCAGCGCATAAGCCAAAGCGAGGTTCTGGCGCGTCTTGGCGGTGGCGTCGGCGGCGCGTGCGGCAGGCTCCAGCAAAGCGATGCCGCCCGCATGGTCGCCAGCAAGCGAAAGCGCGAGCCCGAGATCGGCATCGGGTACATGCCCGCGCGCGCTGGCGAGCGTTGCAAGTGCCTGATCGCTTTTCCCGAGCGCCACTTGGACAAGGCCAAGACCCAAGGCGGCGCGGCCATGCTCAGGCGCGAGACGGAGCGCGTCCGAGAAAGCGTTTTCTGCAGAACTGAAGCGGCCCGCCTGCAGATAAGCCTGCCCGAGCAGCGCACGATTGTCCGCATCGGAAGGATTGTAGAGGACAGCCCGTTCGGCAAAGCGTACGGCATCCGCCTGCTGGCGCTGCTTCAAAGCGGCGATCGCCTGGTCGGCAGCCTTGGCCGATGCCCGCATCATCTTTGGTGTGACTTCGGTCGCTGTCGCAGCGCCCATCGTTCCGACGATCAGCGCACTTGCGGCAAGCTTCAAGATGGTCCGATTCATGTTTCTGGTCCCCTGGGCCTGTTAGTTGAGGCCATCGGATGTGGCTGGCGGCACCTGACCCGCCAGCTGATCAAGTTCGGGATGCGCCGCGAGATAGGCGTCAAGCGCGTCGGTCACGATCTTCTGCGCGGAACGATTGGTGACCGCTGTCGCCAGTCGCAGGCGCAGATGCCTGTCGCCATCGAGCCGCAACGTGAACGCTACCTTGCCGAACGCCAGCTCCGGCTTGCGCGCGACGCGCCGCACCGATTTCTTGGCTGGCGGCAACGCCTTGACGACCGCGGCAGGCACTTCCACGGAAACGGAGGCTTCCACCGGCGCGAGCATTTCCACGGGCGCCTTGAATTCCTCGGCAATCGCGTCCTGATACTTCAACGGCTCGGGATAGGCCGGCATCTGGACGGGCTCATGCCCCATGTCGTTCCAGCCGAGATCATCCAGGCTGGTGCTGATGCTGGGACGCATCGCCGGCTTGGCGCCGCCCTTGCGTGCGAGCAGCCCCGAAGTGAGCGAGGCGAAGCCGCCGGTTGCTTTCATCGGGCTGCTGCTCATTGCGACACCACCCTGCGGCCAAAGCCCTGCGGGGTGCCGCGAACCGGAGCGCCAAAAGTCTGCGCGCGCGGGCCGTTGAAGACCGTGCGGCGGAAATTCTTTTCGAGGCGATCGGCGATATAGTCCCAAAGCTCGGCAACTTCCTGCGCGGACTTCGAGTTGGGGTTCACTTCCATCACGGTGCGCCCGTCGATCATCGAAGCCGCGAAATCGGTGCGATGATGCAGCACCACCGGCGCGACCGTCCCATGCTGGGAGAGCGCAATGGCTGCTTCATAAGTGATCTTGGCCAGCGGCGTCGCGGCGTTGACCACGAACAGCAGCGGCTTGCCCGAACGTTCGCACAGCTCCACCGTCGCGCCGACCGCGCGCAGGTCGTGCGGGCTCGGGCGCGTGGGAATGACGATCAGTTCGGCCACCTGGATGACGCTCTGGATCGCCGCGGTAATGGCGGGCGGCGTATCGATCACGGCCAGCTTGAACCCCTGCTCGCGCAGTTCGGCAAGATCGCTTGCGAGCCGCGCGACGGTTGTCTGCGCGAAGGCCGGCATCTCGTCCTTGCGCTCGTTCCACCAATCCGCGAGCGAACCCTGGGGATCGATGTCCATAAGCACAACCGGGCCGGCGCCCGAACGCTGCGCCTGAACGGCAAGATGGCCGGACAAGGTCGTCTTGCCGGATCCGCCCTTCTGCGAAGCCAACGCCAATACTCGCATAATATCCCTCTTAAGGTCTTTCGCGACCGCAACGTCGCATGGAAGGCCTAATGAGGAGTTAACGCACGCTGGAACTGGCGAAAAATCGTGACATTCAGCGCATCAACTTTAATAGTATGATCGCGCGGTTAACTATCTTTCCGAGATGGGCGCAGGGGTCGAACGAGGGGGTGTTGGATGCGTATGCGCAGCCGGTGTTTGATAATGCTCGGCCTTGGAGCGGCAGTGACGGCGTTTCCCGCACAAGCAACAGTCAAGGACGGCGTCGACGCCTGGCAGGCAGGCGATTACGCCAAGGCGATCGCCAACTGGCGCAAGCCCGCTGACGATGGCGATGCTGACGCCCAATTCAATCTTGGCCAGGCCTATAAGCTGGGGCGTGGCGTGCCCGCTGACTCGAAGACGGCCCAGAGCTGGTATCTGAAAGCCGCCCAGCAGGGCCATGAGCAGGCACAGGCCAATCTCGGCCTGATGATGTTTCAAGGAGGCGATCGCCAAGGCGCGATACCGTGGATCATCAAGGCAGCGCAAAATGGCGAGCCGCGTGCCGAATATGTCCTTGGCACCGCCATGTTCAATGGTGATCTCGTCCAACGCGATTGGCCCCGTGCCTATGCGCTGATGACCCGCGCTGCGGCGGCCGGATTGCCGCAGGCATCCACAAGCCTTCAGCAGATGGACAAATATATCTCCGCCTCGGACCGGCAGGCGGGCGCGGCCATGGCTGCCGACATGGAACGGGGCGGCAGTTTCACGATCGCGTCGGCACCATCGATCAGCAGCACCCTGCCCCCGACAAGCGCGTCATCCAAAGCGAGCGCCTCGAAGCCGAAGCCGGCTGTATCGAGCACGGCGCCTGCGTCCACCCCGCGTCCAACGGTTGCCGCTGCACCACCACTACCACCGAAGCCGGCAGCACCTCCGGTGAAGACCGCGACCGCCGTCCCGAAGCCCGCGCCGGCGACTCCGGCTTCAACTGCCCCGATGCCAAAGGCCGAAATCGCTTCGGCGCCCGCCGCTGGCAAGAACTGGCTCGTTCAAATTGGCGCCTATGGATCCCAAGCCGCTGCACAGAAGGTCTGGAATGACGTTGCCAAAACCGCTGCCGCGCAGGGAAAAAGCCCCGCCTATATCGCCGTGGGCGCGCTCACGCGGCTCCGCGCCGGTCCCTTCAGCGGCAAGGCCGAGGCCAACCAGGCGTGCCAAAGCCTTCAAAAATCTGGCTTCAACTGCTTTCCGGTAGCGCCCTGATTAAGGAATGCCGGCAAAAGAGAGCATATAGTTCGGTAACCATAGCACGTAACGCTTCATTGCCGCCGCCCAGCTAGCCTGATGCAAAGCTGGGACAATATGGGGCATAGCGTGGCGGCAGTTCATTCCTTGACAGCAAAAGCCAGCACCGGAGCCAGAATGGCAACGCCGTGGCGGCGGCGGCGGATGTGCATGCTGATTGCCGAGACGCCTGCTCCGGCTGCGCTTCGTGACATTTCCGGCAACGGCGCTTTTCTCGAGACCAATGCCCGCCCCCCTCTGGATAGTGAGGTACGGTTTCATCATCCCGAGGCGGGCGCGATCGCGGCACGCGTATCCAGCTTTGCCAAGGATGGCATTCGGATCGACTTTTCGGGCGACGCGGCTGCGATCGCATTCGCGCTGACTGCAATCACTTCGGATATGACGCAGGGCTGATCGCAAGCCAGGGATGATCATCACGATCGGCGCGCACGCTTATAATTTCGCGCGACTTTAGTTTGATTTGCATACCCCCTGTCTTTTCAAGTATTTGTCGATCGATTTTAAGCCACCGCGGTAAACAGCTACGCGGCAATCTGCGGTCGCTAACAACGATATCGGCCTGCCTGCAGGCATCGATCATATCCCGCCAACTGACCAGATAAGGGCTTCGCGTTGCCAGCAATCGCCAGCGGACCCCTTCTCTTTCCAGATCGGCAAGACAAAGATCGGCGTTACATCTGGCGGCTGAAAGATCATCAAAAGCGCCTGCCTCATCTTCGGCTGAAACGCTTGCGATCATGTTGCGTACATAATCTCCAGCGCGCGGGCGAAGCAGATACATTCCTTCCCGCGCGCGAATGGCGACGTGCCGCCCATCTCCGCTTATGAGGATATCTGGCGGCCCAACCGAAGCCGCCCAAATCGCACCAGCGAGAAAGGGCACTATCGCGACCAGCCGTGCCGCGCTCCGCCAGAGACAAAGCCAAATTCCGCTGCCGGCCATCAGCAGGTAAGCACCCACGGGCATCGTCGGCAGCGAAGCCGTCGCGCCGGGCAAGCTCTGAACGGTATGTGCTATATATATCAGGGTTTTAAGAGCGATATCTACAATCGACCATGAAATCCATCCCATGCCAATCGTATCGAGCAAAAGCGCGAGCGCCTCGGCGGGCATCACCACAAATGTTGTCAATGGGATAGCAATGATATTTGCGACAGATCCGTAAATACCGGACCGGTGGAAATGATAGAGCCCGATCGGTGCCAGCGCTGCTTCCACGGCTATGCCGGTCGCGACCAGCAACAGGATCGATCGGAACATTCTCGAGAGAAATGGTCGATCCTTACCGCTCAGGGCAAATCGGCGGACAGGCGGGTAGTCGTGGAAGGCGATCAGCGCGGTCACGGCGGCGAAACTGAGCTGAAAGCTCGGGCCAACCAGCGCCTCAGGACGGATCAGCAGCACGACCATGGCGCCCGCGGCAACCAGCCGCAGCGTCATTGCCTCACGCCCGATCGCAAGCGCGACGATCACCAGAATGGCGGCGATGCAGGAGCGCACCGTCGGCACCTCGGCGCCGGCGAGCAGCGTGTAGCCGATGCCTGCGGCGGCGGCGGCTCCCGCCGCGATGAGCGGCAGCGGCGCGCGCAGGGCAAGCCTGGGGCTCAGCGCCAGCACCCGCAGTACCAGCCACATCGTGCCGCCCACCACTGCGCTCACATGAAGCCCGCTGATCGAGAGCAGATGGGCCAGGCCACTCGTCCGCATGGCAGCGACATCGTCTTCGGCGATCGCTCCCTGATCGCCGGTGACGAAGGCGGCAGCGATGCCGCCGGCCGATCCCGGGACCTTCGCGTGGATATGGGCGGTCAGCTCCGCCCTAATCCGATCGACCCATCCCCAGAAGCTCGCCTGTTCTGCTGCTGCCGTGATGGCGATCGGTCCGAGCGCTCGCCCGGTTGCGCCAATGCGCTGGAACCACGCGACACGGGCATAATCATAACCGCCAGGCAAACCCGCCTGCGGCGGCGGCATCAGCCGAGCACGCAACCTGATTTTCTGGCCGGCTACCAAAGGCGATGTCACGTCGTCATCGTCGACGTTCACCCGGATGTGCGGCGGCAAGGCCGCGTTGGCATCAGGCGCGATCACCAACCTCACCATGTCGCGCGCCGAAAGATAATCGACATGCTCGATCCGCCCGGCGAATGTCACCAGCATCGGACGATGAAGGCGAGGTGCGCTCACCCACTCGGCCCGCCACCAGATGAGCAGACACCCGATGCCCGCCAGTAACAGGAATGTCGCGCCCGCCTGCCCCGCCCGGCCGCGCCCCAGCAGCGCCAGCGCTGCTGCTGCGCCGGCGAACATGGCAAGCACGAACGCGATCCACCCGCTTCGGCTGTCGATCAGGAACCAGGCACCGATCCCTGTTCCCAGCGCAACCGGTAGCCATAGTGCGAGCTGATCGCGCTCGCAATCCAACCAATGCTCGAGCCGATCGGCGATGTGCACGAGCCCCCCTTTGCCGCGCTGCAAACCCTATGCTAGGGGGCCGCCCGTCCTCCCAGTCGAGGACATCTTTGGGAGCATGCACGCTTGGACGCAAGCCGCGAAGGACAGCCGGTAATCACGCGTTTCGCGCCGTCGCCGACCGGATTCCTGCACATCGGTGGGGCACGCACGGCGCTGTTCAACTGGCTGTTCGCTCGGCATCATGGCGGCAAGTTCCTGCTTCGGATCGAAGACACGGACCGGGCGCGGTCGACCCAGGCCGCGATCGAGGCGATTCTTGATGGAATGCGGTGGCTCGGGCTCGATTGGGATGGCGATACCGTCTATCAGTTTGCCCGCGCGGAACGGCATGCCGAAGTCGCCCACGAGCTGCTCGCCAACGGGCACGCCTATCGCTGCTATGCCACGGCGGAGGAGCTTGCCGAACTTCGCGAGCAGCAGCGTGCCGCCCGGCAGCCGCTACGCTATGATGGCCGCTGGCGTGATCGCGACCCGTCGGAAGCGCCTGAAGGCGCACCTTATGTCATCCGGCTCAAGGCGCCTACCCGGGGCGAGAGCGTGATCGACGATCAGGTGCAAGGCCGTGTGACCGTGCAGAATATCGAGCTCGACGATATGATCCTGCTTCGATCGGATGGTACGCCCACATATATGCTGGCCGTCGTGGTCGACGACCATGACATGGGGGTTACTCATGTGATCCGCGGCGACGATCATCTCAACAATGCCTTTCGCCAGCTCGCGCTGATCGGCGCAATGGATTGGCCCGAGCCGGTTTATGCCCACATCCCGCTGATCCATGGCGCCGACGGTGCCAAGCTTTCCAAACGCCATGGCGCGCTGGGTATCGATGCCTATCGCGACGAGCTGGGCATGCTGCCGGAGGCGGTAAACAATTATCTGCTCCGGCTCGGTTGGGGCCATGGCGATGATGAGATCATCAGCCGCCAACAGGCCATCGAATGGTTCGAGCTCAGCGGCGTTGGGCGCTCTCCCGCGCGGTTCGATCTCAAGAAGCTGGAAAGCCTCAACGGCCATTATATCCGCGAGGCCGATGATGGACGGCTCGCTGACCTGATCTTGCCATCGATCGAGCATGATTGCGGCAATTTGCTTACCCCGGAAGACCTTGCATTGCTGCGCCGCGGCATGCCAGTATTGAAGCCGCGGGCGAAGAATTTAAACGAACTGGCGCAGAACGCCGCCTTTCTGTTTCGCAAGCGCCCAATAATCATGGACGAAGCTGCATCGCTCCTGCTAGATGATGCCGCTTTGGCACTGCTTGCTGCCGTCCATCGGGCAATCGCGCCGCTGGAGGATTGGACTTCCCCCTCGCTTGAGGGTGCCGTTCGGGGCGTGGCCGACGCAGCCGGGTTGGGATTGGGCAAGATCGCCCAGCCGCTCCGCGCTGCGCTTACGGGTCGCACGACCTCGCCTGGCATCTTCGACGTGCTTGTCCTTCTCGGCCGTGATGAAAGCCTTGCACGGTTGACGGACCGGATCGGAACGCCAGCACAAGAACAGGTCTAAGAAGGAGTATTATATGGGGGACAAAAGCGCCTCGCTGAATCTGGGCGGAAAGGAAACGAGTTTTCCAGTGATGGCCGGATCAGTTGGTCCGGATGTGGTCGATATCCGCAAGCTTTATGGCGCAACGGGCGCGTTCACCTATGATCCGGGATTCACGTCGACGGCGAGCTGCGAATCGAAGCTGACCTATATCGACGGCGATCAGGGCGTCCTGCTCCATCGGGGCTATCCGATCGATCAGCTCGCCGAAAAGTCGAGCTTCATGGAAGTGGCTTATCTGCTGCTCAATGGCGAGCTGCCCAGCAAGGCCGAATTCGAGAAGTTCACCTACACCATCAGCCGTCACACGATGCTGCACGAGCAGCTTTCGACCTTCTATCGCGGCTTCCGGCGCGACGCCCATCCGATGGCGATCATGTGCGGCGTGGTCGGCGCGCTATCTGCCTTCTATCATGATTCGACCGACATCAACGATCCGCACCAGCGGATGATCGCATCGCACCGTCTGATCGCAAAAATGCCGACGATCGCGGCGATGGCGTATAAATATTCGATTGGGCAGCCTTTCCTCTATCCGAAGAACGAGCTGAGCTACACCGGCAATTTCCTGCGCATGACCTTCGGCGTACCCGCCGAAGAATATGAGATCGATCCCATCATCGAAGACGCGATGGACAAGATCTTCATTCTCCATGCCGACCATGAGCAGAACGCCTCGACTTCGACGGTACGGCTCGCCGGCTCCTCGGGCGCCAATCCGTTCGCCTGCATCGCGGCCGGAATTGCATGTCTTTGGGGTCCGGCGCATGGCGGCGCCAACGAAGCCGCGCTCAACATGCTGCGCGAGATCGGGACGCCCGATCGCATTCCCGAATATATCGCGCGGGCTAAGAACAAGGACGACCCGTTCAGGCTGATGGGCTTCGGCCATCGCGTCTACAAGAATTTCGATCCGCGGGCGAAAGTGCTTTCGAAGGCGGCAACGGAAGTCCTGGACAAGCTCGGCAGGAACGACCCAGTGCTCGATACGGCGCGCGAGCTGGAGCGGATCGCGCTCTCGGATGATTATTTCGTCGAGAAAAAACTCTATCCGAACGTGGACTTCTATTCAGGCGTGATCCTTTCGGCGATCGGTTTCCCGACTACCATGTTCACCGTGCTCTTCGCATTGGCACGCACCGTCGGCTGGGTGGCGCAATGGAACGAGATGATTTCGGATCCCGATCAGAAGATCGGGCGGCCGCGCCAGCTCTACACCGGCCCTACCATGCGGGATTATGTCTCGCTGGATCAGCGCTGAGCGGCCATCGGCCTGACAGCTTCGAGCGAAATCGGGATCGTCATCCCGCGGGGTGATTCCCGACCGACGGGTTTCCCGATTTCGCTCGACGGCTGGAAAAAGACTGAAGCTTATCGCGCCGGCAGCGTCAGGATGAAGCGCGCGCCCTGGCCGGGGGCGCTGTCCACCGCAAGATCGCCGCCCATGGCACGCGCGAGTTGCCGGGAAATATAGAGCCCCAATCCCGATGCCCCGCTCTTGGCGCCGTGCAGCCGTTCGAACTTCTCGAAAATCCGTTCATGATCAGCGCTGGCAATGCCGGCACCCTGATCGGCCACGATGAGAATCGCCAGGTCGCCTTCCTGCTCGGCGCGGAGCCAGATCATGCCGCCTTCGGGCGAATGGCGGATCGCGTTGCCGATCAGATTGACGAGGATCTGGAGCACGCGGCGAAATTCCCCGACCGCCGGCAAGCTCTCATCCTGGTCCGGCCGGTCGATCGTCACGCCACTATCGGCGGCACGGACCTGGAGCAGGCCGGCCGCGCGCCGGGCGAGATCGCACAGATCGATCTCCTCCATCACGGGCTTATAACCCGGTTGCTCGATCGTCTGCAGTTCGATGAGATCGTCCACCAGCGACATCAGGTGGCGGCCAGCCGATGCGATGTCCGAAGCATAGTCGGCATAACCGCGCCGCAGCGGGCCATCGGCCTGGGTGCTGATGACGTCGGCATTGGCAATGATCCGGTCGAGCGGCGCCTTGAGCACCTTACCGATTTCCGAGCCGAACGTATCATCGGCCAGCGCTGCCACGCCTGCCGGCGAGGTCGCCTCATCCTCCTCGATCCTGGTGGCGCTGCCGCTGTACCCGGCGAACCGCCCGCTCTCATCGAATACCGGCAGGCCCTCCAGCATCAGCATGCCGAAGTCGGTACCGCGCAACCGCGCGCGCTGCCCCTCGAAGCTGCGCTGCATTGCGACCGCGTCGAGCATCGGAAGCGAACCATCGGGCGAATCAAACAACCCAAAGAGCCGGGTGAACGGGTTACCCGCCAGCCCCGCCACGGTCGCGCCAAGTGCAGCGGCAGCGTTATGGGAGATGTCGCGAAGTTTAAGCTCGGCGTCCACGGCCCAATGGATGTCCGCTTCGGCCCGCCGGAAATCCTCGGTGCGCTCCCACTGCCGAAGCCTGATGTTCGGCTGGGCGGGGCGGGTCGCCCAATCACTGATTTCGATCACGACATGGTCGCCGTCCGGCTTGGCATGGACGAGCAGATCGATATCGGTGCCATCGTCGGCCGCAGTGATCGGACGCGAGATCGCCGCCTGCAAGCGCGCAACCAGTCGCACGAGCGCCGCAAGCTGCGGAATGGCAAGCATGCCGCCAGGCTTACCGCCGGTCTGCGCGTGCAGCGCCGCCAGCGGCGGATCGGCCTCGATCAACCTGCCTTCGGCATCGATCCTTCCCACAATCGGGAATAGCGGGATGGCTTCCTCGATCATGCCCGCCCCTCTCCTTCGGCGTCGAGACCCGCAATGGCGCGCCGATAATGATCGTCAAGCCCCCACGCCCGGATGGCGGCGCGCGCCTGCTCGATCGAAAGCTCGTCGAAGGCGGTGGCGGCGCGTGCAAGCTGGCGATCATTGGCCGCGCCCGGCCCCGTTCGGGCCGCAAACAGGCCGGCCAGCAGGCCAAGCGCAACATGTCGCTCCATCCCGATCGCGCGTAATAGCAGCGTCAGTCGGCTGACGTCAGCGTCGGCCAACATCGTCCAGACGGCTGCACTATCGAGAGTCGCCCTAACCGCAAGTGCTGCTACCCAGGCCGAGAGCTGCCCTTCGTAAAGAAACGCCACCAGCAGCGTATCATCAAGCGAATCGGCACGCAGCAGCCGGAGAGCCAGATCATGCGCGCGCGCATCGATCGCGTCGCGCTCGTCATAGCTGTCCATCAGCGCGGTGACGGCAGACACAAGCGCGCGATCGGCTGCCGCCGGATCAACATCATGCTCGTGCAGCATGTGATCGCGAAGCGCCGCAGCGATCCACCAGGTCATCCGGTGCTGAAGCTCGATCGGTATATCGGCCCGATTGAGCACAGGCTCGCCGAATCCGTCCGAGCGACGGCTTTCGGCGACCAGCAGCGCCGCGGCAGAGTCCGCGATCCCGGCATCGCTGTGATGGACGAGGCGCTCCATCAGCACGCCAATGCCGGTATCGCCTCGCGGATAAGCCGCCCGCAAGGCACGGCTGATATGATGCTCGTCACAATGCCGCAAAAGCAGCGCGGCGAGATCGGCATCGCGCATGACGCGCGAACGCGCCAGTTTCGGTCTCGCAATGGCAAAGCTTTCATCGCTGAACTCCACGGTAAGATCGTGCGATTCCGCGACGGGCTTGACCGTTATCAGCCGCGCGCGCAGATCCATCTCGATGGTCTCCACGAGCGTGGAGAGCATCCGCGTCATTGCTGCATGATCCCGATCGCTGAGCCGGTATTCGGGCGTCCGAAACAGATCGTTGAGCGCCCCGGTCAACCGCGCGCGCGCGCCATCGGCCGCGCGCGCGGCGTCGGCAAGCAAACGGTCTGCATGCGCTCCGGTCGGTACCGGTCGCATCTTATCGGACGCGGACATGAGGTTCATTTATGCCAAAGAGCGTTAAGGCGATGCTAAACCTATTGCTCCGCTCGTGCCGCGCATTTTTGCGGCAATCGCATCATGCACCATCCGTTGCGCCACCACGAACGACGTGATCGCGTACACCGCCGCCGCCATCAGCCCGATGCCCCAAGCCTGAGCAATGCCGAACGGGATGAACATCCAGATCAGCCCGTCGCCTGTCGCCATGAACGGCATGGCGGCGCGGTTGTCGAGCCTGTGCGCGGTGCGCCATTCGATGGCCAGCGCGATCATCACGCCCATGACGAGTACGCCCAACAACGCCCACCCCCATTGGCCGTCGTCGCTGAGCCGAACCCCAAGCGCAATCAGAGAAACGCCCGCCGCCAAAAGCCGCGCCCGCGATAGCCGCGCCTCATGCCTCAGCCGGGTCATACGCACGTCGGCCAGCCGCCGTGCGATCGATGCGAGCGGCCCGCTGATAACGAGCAGCAGCAGTGAAAGTGTGAACCAGCTGATCGCCGCCGCAGGGATCGCGATCACCGCGAGCAGCACGGCTCCGACGCCAAGCCACCAGGGATCGGCCGGCCCGCGCGCAAGCCGCGCAAAACCGATTCGCTCTACCAACGGAAAGATGCGTCGACCCGGCCAGCCCTCGCGAAAGCCCGCCGATCCATCGATGATCCGCTGTTCGAGCAACGCCAGATCCGCGGCACGGCGCGCGAACACGGGACGCTCGGAGGACCCCAGCTCGCTATTCCCGCCGAGAGCGGGCAGCACGGCGCCACCTTCGGCAAGTGCCTGCCGAAGCAGGGTTAGTTCGAAATCCCACTCCCCCAGCTTGGCAGCGGTCGCCTGGAGGCTTGTGCCGGCGACCAGCGCCAGCCCCGCCCACCGCAACTGGGCACCGATCCGCTCGAACTCCTCGAGGCCGGGCTGGTCCGGAAGCGTCATCAACGCCGGCGGCGGGGAGGCGACAAGGCGATTGAACACCTCCGATCCCGCGATGCAGCCATCGGCAATGAGCAAGACGATCTCGTCAGGGTGGATGCGGTCGGCCGCATCGGCGACACTGCGCGCGATATCGACACGGATGCCGCCCCTGCGCAGCCGGTCGACCGCACCGATCAGAGGCGCCGGCATCCTTTCCACCAGGATGATGATGTGGGCAGCGCCTGCGCGAACGGCACGCCTGACCTGATGCTCCAGCAGGGTTGCGCCGGCGAGCTGCAGGCTCGATCGCAACGTGTCGCTGCCGTCGTCCACCGTCTGAGATGCAAAGATCAGCGCCGCGAGCGCCATAGACCTCCCCAGTCACCCGTTTGGGCGATTAGGGCCAAGCTCTGTATTTATCAAACGTTCGAAGCGGGCTCAGCTATCGAAAGCTTTGATTGCCGCCTCAATCCTCCGCAGCACCACCGGATCGCCGGGCGCGCCGTTCGCCGCCTCGATCGCGGCGTCCATCAGGCTGACCGCTCCGAAGCTGCCGCCCAGCCCCTGCAGACGCAGCGCCGCCATCTTCCAGTTGGCGTCGCAGCGAGATCGCCTAAGCTGATCCACCAGCGCCCCTGCACTTTCCAGAAATGCGCCGCGCAATTCCGCCACCAGCGTGGGATCATCCCCCACGGCCGCAGCCAAGGCGATGTGAAGAGCACCGGGATCATAGACCATCCGCTGTATATAAATCCCGCCTGCTTAACGAGATATTGAGATGCAGCCCCTTTTTCTTGTGTCGAAAGCTGATAGAGTCCGCCCATGACGATTGGGGGAAAGCCCGCCGAAGAATGGCGCCAGGACGCTGCTTCCGATGCCAATGCCTTCGTTGCGGCGGACGCGCGTTCCGACGCCTGGGCGCTGCTCGACCAGGATTTCGATGACACGGCCGCGAGCGATGAGGAAGAGAGGGCGCTTCCTGACCGCTCCGGATCCAGCGAAAAGCTTCCAGCGCTCCTGCTGACCCTGCTCGCGCTTGCCTGGATCGCGGGGGCGAGCTGGAAGATTTTCGGTTCGAACCCCGGTCTCACCGCCGAGTTCATCACGACGCTGAACCTGATCGGGCTGGCCAGCGGGCCTGCCGCGATATTGGCGATCGCCTACCTGCTGGTGGGGCCGACCAGCCGTCGCGAGACGCGCCGCTACGGGCATACCGCGCGCGTGATGCGCATGGAATCGTCCCGCCTCGAAGAAATCATGGCCGCACTTGTCGAGCGAGTCGAGGCGAACAGCAGGGCCATGGCCGAGCAGATCGCGCTTTTGGAAGGCAAGGGCAACGAAACCGCGCACAAGATATCCGAGATCAACGACTCGATGCGCGAGAATATCAGCACGCTCGCGCGCCATTCGCTCTTGCTTGGCGCGGCAGCTTCTTCCGCGCGCGAGGAGATGAAAACACTGCTGACCGACCTGCCGGACGCCGAATCGCGAATGGGACAGCTTACCGAGCTGCTGCGCAGCGCCGGCCATGTTGTCGACAGTCAGGCGGCAGGGCTGCAAAGTCAGCTGCTCACGCTCACGCAACGCGCGCGCGATGCGGACGAATCGGCTGGCGCCGCTGCCGAACGGTTGGCGGGCCAGCTCGAGAGGATCGAGGGCACATCGCGAAAAGCCGGTCAGGAACTGCGCCTCGCTGGGGAGCAGGTCGAACAATCGATCCAATCCGCGGTCGACAAGACGACGCGCGGGATCGAGGATGCACGCCAGAATATGGACGTGCAGAGCTCAGCCATGCTCGCGATGATCGAGCAAGGCCGCGAGGCGCTCGATCGGGCAGGGTTGGATTCGACTCAGCTTATCGGAAAGCGGATCGAGGAAATCGGCCGCCAAGTGGATAGCATCACCGCGCGTCTTTCCGCACAGGAAAGCACCAGCGCAACTTTGCTCCATCAACTCCAGCGCGAACTCGGCGAGGCCGAAGCGCGCTTCACCTCGTTGAAGGAGACCGCAACCGAGCATACTGCCGACCTCGCCGAGGCGATCGTGTCGCTGACCGATCATGCCGGTCGCGTGACGGAAACGCTGGGCGGCAGCGCAAATGCGGCCGACGATCTGCTCAAGCGCGCCGAAGCGCTGCGCGCCGCGATCGATGACTGCGTGCGCGACGTCAATTCTTCCCTGCCCTTCGCGCTTGCGCAGCTCGAGGAGCAATTGATCCACAGCCAGGAAACGGTGCGGAGCACGCTTCCCGATACGCAGAAGCTCGAAGCAGCCGCACGCAGCTTCGCAACCAGCGTCGACGCGGCCGGCGAGTCACTCGATCGCCACAGTGACGCGATCGCCACGCTCGGCGACACGGCCGGCAAGCAACTCAGCCAAGCCCGCGATGAAGCCGAGCAACTGGGTAAGAGCATCGCGGACGCCGAAGAAGGCATCACCGCGCTGAACCGCGGCGCCAGCACCCAGCTCGTCGAGGCGCTGCACCGCATCCGCCAGGCAGCCACGGAAGCCACCGAGCGTGCCCGCACAACGCTCGGTTCTGTCATTCCAGACGCTGCTGAGGCGCTTTCGACGGCAAGCGCCGAAGCGATCCAGCGTGCTGTCACAGAGCCAGTGCAACACCAGCTCGCCGCAATGATGGAGATGGCGGAACGCGCAGTTCAGGCGGTGCAGGCTGCAAGCACCAGATTGTCGCTGCAGATGCAGACCATCAACGAAACCAGCCGCGCCATCGAAGAGCGTGTCGAAGAGGCCAAGACCGAAGCCGAACGCAGCACGCAGGATACGCTGTCGCGCCGCGTATCGCTGCTCATCGAATCGCTGAATTCCACTGCGATCGACGTGACCAAGATCTTGTCGAACGAAGTCACCGACAGCGCCTGGGCAGCGTATCTGCGCGGCGATCGCGGGGTCTTTACCCGCCGTGCGGTCCGCCTGCTCGATAACGGCGAAGCGCGCGACATCGCCCGGCATTATGAGGAAGAACCGGAATTCCGCGAACAGGTGAACCGCTATATCCACGACTTCGAGGCAATGCTTCGCCGCGTGCTCTCCACCAGGGACGGAACCCCGCTCGGCGTCACCTTGCTCTCATCGGATATGGGCAAGCTCTACGTGGCGCTCGCTCAAGCGATCGAACGGCTGAGAACCTGATCGACGCTTGCGGCCATGGCGCGCGCGCAACGCAGCACCGGCTCGATCGAGCGACCTATATTCCGCCTTCGACAGGCTCCAATCGGGCTTCCGCAAGCGTCATCATGAGAGCGTTCACGCAAGCACCCAACTGGGCTTCGTCAATTGATCTCACGACGAAATTAGCCCCTACGCGTCCATCCCGAAAGAACGGATAGCTGCCGATCTGACATCCGTCATAGGCGCGTTCCGTCTCCTCCAAAATATTGGCAACCTCGCTCTCGGCCACCCAGCAGCCGATCGTGCGCGAGATCATCGGCGCGCCGCCTTCGAGCTTGCCCGAAAGGGCATCAAGCATCATCGCCGCAATGCGCGGTACACCTGCCAGGATGAAAATATTGTCGATCCGGATTCCCGGCGCGCCGGACAGGGCGTTTTCGATCAGTTCAGCACCTTGGGGAACACGGGCCATGCGCAGGCGCGGTTCGTTTAGGCCGCCGCGGCTCGCATAATAGCCTTCGAGGACAGCGCGCGCGCGTGGATGAACCTCGACAGTCAGACCCAGGGCAGCGGCAATCGCATCGACCGTGATGTCGTCATGCGTGGGGCCAATGCCTCCAGTCGTGAAAAGATAATCGTTCCCGGCCCTGAGTTGGTTCACGGCCGCACCGATCGCACCCAGATCATCCGCAACAATGCGGACCTCGGCGAGGCGGATACCCTGAATATTGAGCCATTTCGCAATCTGCGCAACATTTGCATCCTGCGTGCGGCCGGAGAGGATCTCGTCGCCGATTACCAGCAGGGCGGCGGTCCAGATACGCGGTTCGGGCATATCCTGCCCATAGCGCCTCTTTTCCCCGAAACTCAATTGCGAAGCTCGCAAATCGACCGGGCATGGCATATATCAGTCGCATGATCGAATATGTCGCTGTTCGCCCGGACGAACCGGTCGCTCGCAACGGAGCCATCAAACTCTATGGCCCCGACGGCTTTGAAGGCATGCGCAAGGCAGGCCGCCTTGCGGCCGAAGTGCTTGATGCGCTCGTCCCGCATGTCGTGCCCGGCGTCACGACCGAGGAACTCGATACACTCGTACGCGAGCATAAGCTGCGCGGCGGCGGCATCCCTGCCACGCTGAATTACCGTGGCTATACGCATAGCTGCTGTATCTCCATCAACCATGTTGTTTGTCATGGCATTCCCGGACCGCGCCAGCTGAAGTCGGGTGACATCGTCAACATAGACGTGACCGTCATGGTCGACGGCTGGCATGGCGATACCAGCCGCATGTTCCTGGTTGGCGACGTACCGATCAAGGCACGCCGGCTCGTCGAAGTCACCTATCAGGCAATGATGCTGGGGATCGAGCAGGCAAAGCCCGGCAACCGTCTCGGCGACATCAGCCATGCGATCCAGAGCTTTGCCGAAAAGCACCGCTATGGCGTGGTGCGCGATTTTTGCGGGCACGGGCTTGGGCGCGTGTTCCACGATGCGCCCGAGGTGGTGCACGTCGGACGGGCGGGCACCGGCCCGGAGCTTCGGCCGGGCATGTTCTTTACCATCGAGCCCATGATCAACATCGGCCGCCCGGACGTAAAGGTGCTGGAGGATGGCTGGACGGCGGTGACGCGTGATCGTTCGCTCTCCGCCCAGTTCGAGCATTCGGTCGGCATTACTGAGGACGGGTGCGAGATTTTCACCAAGAGCCTCGCCGGCCTTGACGCGCCACCCTATTTCTAATCGCCGTCCATGAGCGAGGCACCCGCGTCCGCTCGCCTGAAGCTTAAGGCCCAGATTTTTTTGGGCGACGAAATAGCCATGGGTCCAGGCAAAGCAGAGTTGTTGGAGGCGATCGACCAGACCGGGTCGATTTCGGCCGCGGGCCGAGCGTTGGGCATGAGCTATCGGCGCACATGGTTACTGGTCGATATAATGAACCGCTGCTGGCGAGAGCCGCTCGTGACCACCACGCTTGGTGGCAGCAAGGGCGGCGGTGCTTCGATAACGGCGTTCGGCCGCGAAATCCTCCGCCAGTATCGCGATCTCGAGAATAGGATTCATGCCGAAGCCGAGGCTGGAACATGGCGAACGCTGTTGTCGTCGCTGCACTCTTCCCGCCGCTGAAGGCAAAGTGAGTCGGGGCGATTGCGCCCGAGTCGCTTGCCTACTCATTTCGTGGAACCGCAGGCTTGCTTAAAATTGAGGCAGCACCTCCTGCTAATGCCTCGTTTTGCAGCAGAGTTAGTGCCAAAAATCCCGATTTTCTGCGGCTTCTTGCGTCTTTGCCTTTGGCACGCTTATTGAAGATCGCGCTCTGGGCGGAGGGATTAGAAGAAGGTGAAAAAGATCGAGGCAATCATCAAGCCGTTCAAGCTCGATGAGGTCAAGGAAGCGCTTCACGAAGTTGGCGTGTCCGGTATCACAGTGACCGAGGCCAAGGGCTTCGGCCGCCAGAAAGGACATACCGAACTTTATCGCGGCGCTGAATATGTCGTCGATTTCCTGCCGAAGGTGAAGCTTGAGGTGGTGGTTGAGGCGAGCCTCGCCGACCGCGTCGTCGAAGCGATCGCCAACGCCGCACAGACGGGCCGCATTGGTGACGGCAAGATCTTTGTCACGCCGGTCGAGCAGGCAGTGCGAATCCGCACCGGGGAGAGGGACGCGGACGCGATCTAGGATCGCTTTCCGAAGCATGACGGGTCAAAGCAGAACAGCTCCGCTGTTCGTTGGGTTTTTTCTTGGGGAAGGCAGACACGATGGCCAACAAACCGGCTGATGTACTGAAGTTGATGAAAGAAAAAGAGATCGAGTGGGTCGACCTGCGTTTCACCGATCCTAAGGGCAAATGGCAGCACCTCTCGATGGTCGCCAGCGTCGTTGGCGAGGATGAGCTGACCGACGGCTTCATGTTCGACGGCTCGTCGATCGAGGGCTGGAAGGCCATCAACGAATCCGACATGATCCTGAAGCCGGATCTGGATGCGGTCTGGGTCGATCCGTTCTCAGCCACTCCGATGCTGATCCTGGTCTGCGATATCGTCGAGCCCTCGACCGGCCAGCTTTATACGCGCGATCCACGCTCGACCGCGAAGCGCGCCGAGGCCTATCTGCAATCCACCGGCATCGGCGATACCGTGTTCGTCGGGCCGGAAGCCGAATTCTTCATGTTCGACAACGTCCAGTTCGATTCCACCTACAACGAGTCCTACTACAAGATCGACGATATCGAGCTGCCCACCAACAGCGGCAAGCCTTATGAGGCCGGCAACCTTGCGCACCGTCCGCGCGCCAAAGGCGGCTATTTCCCCGTCGCGCCGGTCGACAGCGCTGTCGACATCCGCGGCGAAATGGTTTCGACCATGCTCGAAATGGGGCTGCCGTGCGATAAGCACCACCATGAGGTTGCGGCCGCGCAGCACGAGCTCGGCCTGACCTTCGGTACGCTCGTCACCACCGCTGACCGCATGCAGATCTATAAATATGTCGTCTGGCAGGTGGCCCAGGCTTACGGCAAGACCGTCACCTTCATGCCGAAGCCGATCGCCAAAGATAATGGATCGGGCATGCACACCCACATGTCGATCTGGGCCAAGGGCGAGCCTTTGTTCGCCGGCAATGGCTATGCCGGCCTCTCGGAGACCTGCCTCTATTTCATTGGCGGCGTGATCAAGCATGCCAAGGCGCTCAACGCGTTCACCAACCCGACCACCAACAGCTACAAGCGATTGGTGCCGGGCTATGAGGCTCCGGTTCTGCTGGCTTATTCGGCTCGCAACCGCTCGGCATCCTGCCGTATTCCGTACGGCGCGGGCGCCAAGGCGAAGCGCGTCGAATTCCGCTTCCCGGACGCGATGGCAAACCCGTATCTCGCTTATGCCGCATTGCTGATGGCGGGTCTCGACGGCATCGAGAACAAGATCCATCCGGGCGAGGCCATGGACAAGAACCTGTACGACCTTCCGCCGGAAGAGCTCGCGCTGGTTCCGACGGTATGCGGCTCGCTCCGCGAGGCGCTGAATTCGCTGGCCGCCGATCATGCCTTCCTCACCAAGGGCGGCGTGTTCACGGAAGACCAGATCGAATCTTATATGGAGCTTAAATGGCCGGAAGTGGCGCGTTGGGAAATGACGCCGAGCCCGGTCGAATTCGATATGTATTACAGCTCCTGATCCGGCCGTAATCCTTATTGAAGGCGCTCCGGAGGGAAACTTCCGGAGCGCCTTCTTTTTTGCTTAAAGGGCACCACCGCGGGTTCCGCGATTTCTACGATCGGCGCCAGTGACAAGCGCCATAATCCCCTCGGAGTGTTTGGAATGTTGTCTCCTGTCTCGTCAAAGGCTCATGCCCGCCAGGCCATCGGCTTTTACGAGTTCGTGATCCTGATGGCCGCGCTGATGGCAGTCAACGCGCTTGGCATCGACACCATGTTGCCAGGGCTGCCGGCGATCGCGCGATCGATCGGGATCACCGAGGAAAATCAGCGGCAGTGGATCATATCCTGCTACATGCTCGGCTTCGGTGCGATGCAGATCGTCTACGGCCCACTGGCTGATCGCTTCGGGCGGCGGCCGATTATGATTACCGGCCTGTTGCTTTATGCGGCGACGAGCCTCGTCGCCAGCTTTGCCAACACCTTCGCCACCATCATCATCGCACGGACATTGCAAGGCATGGCTGCAGCCTCCGCGCGGGTTATCCCGATCTCGATCATTCGGGACTGCTATTCCGGGAGGCACATGGCGCGGATCATGTCGCTTACCGTGATCGTCTTTCTCGCCGCGCCGATACTCGCGCCTTCGATCGGAAAGATAATTCTCTTGTTCGCACCATGGCCTGCCATCTTCCACGCGCTCGCGCTCTTTGCGGCGGTGCTGGCGATTTGGCTTGGCCTCCGGCTTGGAGAGACATTGCATCCCGAATATCGCCGGAACATCAACCTGCGCGAGATCCTGCGCGCTGCGCGAACAGTCGTCACCGATCGTTGTTCGCTCGGATATACACTAGGCCAGACAATGACTTTCGGCGCGATGCTCGGATTCATAACGAGCGCGCAACAGCTCTTCACCGAAGTCTTCGACGCAGCTCAGACGTTTCCGATCTACTTCGCAATCATCGCAGGATCGATGGCCATTGCGGCCTTCGTGAATAGCCGCATCGTCCTGCGATTTGGTTCGCGCCGTATCTCGCATACTGCTCTCATCGGCTACATCGTCGCTGGGGCGGTGCACCTTGTGTCGATCAAAATGTTCGGCGACAGCCTTTTGAGCTTCATGCTCTTTCAGTTCGTCCTGATGTTCTTTTCCGGCCTGATCGGATCGAACTTCAGTGCCATGGCGATGGAGCCGATGGGCGCCATCGCAGGCACCGCCTCATCGGTTCAAGGCACCATCGCGACCTTATTAGCCACCGGGATCGGCATCATCGTCGGCCAGAATTTCGATGGCACCGCCGTGCCGATCGTCACTGGTTTCTTCCTGTGCGGCATAGGTGCATTGATCGCGGCGCTGTTCGCCGAACGGGGCAAGCTGTTCCGGCCCCATCATACAGAACCGGCGCCGCTTCAATAATCCTTCGAAACGCGCACGTTCACGCTCTGTCGGCCGACCGTCGACACGGAGGATAGGAGCGAAAGCCAGCGCGTAATCTGGAACTCGACGTTCGTCGCGGAATAACCCTGCCCGTCGGTCACCAGCTCCACATAGGTTCGCCGCCCGATATATTTGCCGGCCGCGACCGAAGTCCCCTGCCCTGTCGTCACATCGGCCGGCAGGATGCGCAATCGATCGAGCCCTGTGACCTTGCGCACCGCGTTGATCGGGTTGATGCCTCCGCCACTGTTGCGCAACGAAGCGACTGCCGCCGCGAGCTGCAGGGCCTCAGGCGCCGAGAGATTCGTGATCGACGTGCCGAACAGCAGGCGCGACAGCAACTCATCTTCGGGCAATGCAGGAATACTGGTGAAGTGAATGTCAGGATGCTGGCCGGTGCCGCTCACCTGGATCGTGGCGTTGAGCCCCTGAATGCTGGCTGAGGCAGAGATGTCCAGCACAGGATCCGGCGGCGCCTCGCCCAGAAAACGGATCGTCCCCCGATCGAGATCGAAGCGGCGCCCGGCAAATTCATAGCCGCCGCGGACGAGATCGGCCCGCCCGGTGATCGCCGGGTTCTCGATCGTGCCTTTAATTGCGAGCACCGCTCGCCATTCGCTATCGAGGCCAAGGCCGCTGACCATCAGCCGATTGCGGGCATTGGCTTTGAGATCGAGTTGCCAGGGCTTCCGCGCACGCTCCTCCTGCTCATCGCCTGGACGATTGATCTCGACCACGTTCAGCCGCGGCACCTCGGTTACCGTAGCCCTGCCGAGGCGGAAGCTTCCGCGCAGCACCTTCAAGTCCCCCGCGATCGTTCCTCCCGATCCATCCGATCGAATGGTCAGCGGCCCCGTCACGACGGCAGCGATATCGTCCCGATTCAGGATCTGGGCTTCGTTGGTTTGCAGCGACAGGTTCATCCCGAAGCCGTTCACGGCCGCCAGATCGAAGCTGCCGGTGCCGGTGATCGTTCCTCCGCCGCGGGTCGAGCCGCTGAAATCGTCGATCCGTAACACCGATCCACCAAAGCTACCGCTGGCGGCGATCTTGTCGATCACAGTGCCGGTAACGGCGCTTTCGAGCCGCGCACCATTTGCCTTCAGCGAACCGCGAATGCTCGGATCATTCACCGTTCCGCCGACGTCCGCGCCGATCGCGATCGGGCCGGACAGGTCAATCGATTCGATGCCGATGAGCCGCCAGATCGTGTCGGCCTGCCCGTTGTAGCGAAGCTGCGCGAAAACCGGCGCGCGCGAGATGCGCTCGACGATCGTGCCTTGCGGCGCCAGCGTCCCGATCCTCGCCTGCGCGCGCCCGATCACCTTGCCTTGGCTGAGCGCGATCGCGCGAACGGCAAAGGCATTTTCCGTAAGCCGCGCGGCGAGACCCATATCGATTGGGCGCGAGGACAGCACCAGCCCCGATCGGGTGAGCCCGCGGATCGTCAATTTCGCATCGCCCACCGGGAGCTGCGACGCCCGGGACATCCGATAGCTCAACTGTCCGGTGGCGGTGCCGCCGAGAGCTAGGTCCGGCGCGACGATATCGAGCACCGAAAGTGGGATGTGATCGACACTCGCATCGACCTCGTTGGCCTTGCCGCCGAAATGGCCAGAGAAGGTCACTCGTCCACCAGCGAAGTCGAGTTGCGTCCGGCCGACTTGCCAACCGTCGTCGGTCCTCGAGATAACTGCCGGCGTAGCGAGCTGGATCGGCTTGCGGTCTACCGTCCCGTTGCCGTTGACCGTCACGCTGTTCGGCGTGAAGTCCGCGGTGGTCGTTAGATCGAATGCCCGTCCGCGCGATCCCGCAAGCTGTGCCTTGATCTGCCCGCTGCCGCCGCGCATCGCGATCGTTGCGGAAAGCCGCCCAAGCGCGAGCTGCTGGCGGCGAAGCCCCCTGCCCTCGATGGTCGCGCTTATCGACGTACCAGCGGGATCGAGCAGGAACTCGCCATCGAGCTTACCCCGTCCTACGCGCGCATCGGCAACGCCACCAAGCTGGGCGCGCGCGAAGCTCAGATGCGGTTCCACACGTTGGATTTGGCCTACGGGGTTGAAAGCGATCGTGCCGTCGATACCGCCCCCTGCTGTAACGATCTTGCCGGTAAACCCGCCGGGATCAGCGCGCAGGCCGCCCGTCGCGTGGGTGCCGGACACGTCAAGCCCCTGGATTGCAATCAGCGCCGGCTGCCCCGGCTGCAAGATGATGCGCCCACTTCCGTCGAACGGACCTAGATAAGACCCCCCATTGGCACGCCACCTGAACCCGGACGGCTCGGGGTCAAGCAGCAGGTGGACCGCCGTCAGTCCGAGCGCATCCATCGGCCGCGCCAATGCGATATCGAGCCGCGGCCGGCTGATATTGCCGTCGAGCTGAAGATCGAGCGGGCCGTAGCGGCGCTGGCTGCCGCTGCCCTTGAAAAAGAATGTGCCGTCGCGGCGGCGATACCCGGTCCCGTTGAGTTTGATGTCAGGACCAGAGAGCCGCAGATTTACGAAGTGCAAAATGCCATCGCGATCGCGCACGAGGCGGGTTTCGATCTCGGGCAATCCGCCGGCCAAGGACCGCAGAAAAGCATTGTCGAAACGCCGCATCCAGACATGGCCGCGGCCTTCGACATGGCTGCCCAGGCCGCCGGTCCCGGGCGCGACCTTGAGATCGGTGAGAACGTCGACGATCCCAAGGCCGGGGATAAGATAACGCCGCAGCGCGCTGCTCACCGTGACCTCGAAGCGGCCGGTGACAAGATCCACGAACAAGGCCAGCTTGCCCTGCAGCTTGTCCGAATTGAGCTTGAGCCCCTCTGCGGTGAGCGCCTTGGCCGTCACCTTCACCTGACCATCGACGCCAAGATTGTGCAGGATGCCGCCGGCGACGTCGCCGACGCCCGTCACGCGCTGCGCCGACACTCTTATTGGGATGACGATCGGCGACTTCGAGAGATGGCCGCTGCCTGTAATCCGTACCGCCTCGAACCCCGTGGTGTCGAAAGCGACCCGCGGCGTGGTCAGCACATAATTGAACGCGGCGGTGCCGAAGGGACCGTCGAAGCGCGCGTGCAACCGCATGTCACGACCGGTCATGTTCGGGAATAGCGCCGGCGGTTTCAGAAGATCGAGATCGACCGTCAGATTGGTGAAGCTGCTCTGCGCCAGATCGATGATGCCGGCTGCCTTCACAGTGAGCGCGGCAGAGCGCAGGAAGAGCCGCGAAGTCAGTTTCCGGTCGCTGAGCGTGGCGCTGCCCTCCACTCTCACTTGCGGGCTGGTCAAGCGCTGCACCTTGCCTTTGGTGATCGGAGCGGGGGCAAGCATCCCGCTCAGCACATAGCGGCCCGATTTTACGGCAAGCCCGAGGTCGACGACATGAACGCCGGAAATGTCCGCCCGTGCGCGCCCATGCCAGTCGCTCCAAACGCCATCGCCGCTGATCCGAGCCGACATTGGGCGCTGAGTTCCCGCCAAGGCGCCGATAATGCCCTTGGCGGGGGCATTGAGCGTGAGATCCACGTCGAACCGGTTACGGTCGGGTTCGGCGTCGAGCGCCAGGCGAATGCGATCCTTGGCCGACGAAAAGGCCGAAAGATTGATCCGGGCGCGCCGGTTGTGAATGTCTGCGCTCGCTTCGATACGGGCGATCTGACGGGTGCCGGTTACGGCGGGCTCCACGCGCAATCTTCTGATCGAGAGCCGATCGATCCGCACGTCGAAGCCTGGCAGGAGCGGCTGCCGCTTGCCCGTAGGTTGCAGCTTCGGAATCCGATACAGCACGGCCAAATCGGTTATGGCGCTACGAATATCGAGCTTGTTCGCACTCCAGGACAGCGGCCGCCAGTCAAGCCTCAACTCGGGCACTTCGAGAAACAAACCCCTGGGATCGGCCAGGCGTACGTCCCGCAGCGTTGCCTTGCTGTAAATCGAACCATCGATCCGCCCGACCGTGATGCGCAACCCCGATGACGGCTCAAGCGCAGCGATGCGATCGGCGATGAAGCGGTGGCCTGGGCTCGTGTCCAGCATCCACAGAAGCAGCGAGAGGCCGATCAGCACCGCCAGCACGGCAAGACCAATGCCGCGCGCGATCCGCCTCCACATCGCGGGCGGCGACGTCGGGGACGGAGCTTCGATGTCCGGCGCTTCGCTCAAAAGGCTTGCCCCAGCGAAACATATACGGCGACACGCGGGTCGCCCTTGCGACGATTGATCGGCGTGCCGACGTCCAGGCGGATGGGGCCGAAGCTGGTATAGTAGCGCACGCCAAGCCCTGTCCCGTACCGCAAGCCACTGAACTGGGGTAATGCGTTGGTGTAGATATTGCCGGCGTCGAAGAAGGGGACGACGCCGAAATCGCCGAACCGGACTCGGGTCTCGATTGAAAATTCGTTGATCGAGCGACCGCCGATCGGATCGTTGTTGACGTCTTTCGGGCCAATGTCCTGATAGCCGTAGCCGCGCACGGAGCCGCCACCACCGGCATAGTAACGGCGCGAGGGGGCAATCTGGTCGCGCTGGGCACCCATGATCGTCCCAAGGCGAAGCCGTCCTGCAAGCACGACCTTCGCGCCCACCGGTTGATAGATGCTCGCATCGATCTGCGCACGCGCATAAGTGAAGGTGCCGGCGTGAAACGAGACCTCAGGCGAGAGCCGCCCCGATAAACGATAGCCGCGGCTGGGATTAAGCAGATCGTCCGACCCGTCATAGGAAAGCTGTCCGGGGAGGGCCGCGATATAGA
Source organism: uncultured Sphingomonas sp. (assembly GCA_965727025.1). Lineage (GTDB taxonomy): Bacteria > Pseudomonadota > Alphaproteobacteria > Sphingomonadales > Sphingomonadaceae > CANJQJ01. The sequence goes on along the minus strand of CBFRWL010000002.1, from coordinate 4,396 downwards.
AGGTTCGCCTCCGCGGCGCACCGGTCGCCTCGATCGTGTCCCGTTCGTCGGAGATGGCAAGCTCGGTGCCGACCGACCAGGTCCATTTTTTTTGCCAGATGATGTTGGTCTGCCGCTCCAGCGCCGCACCGACCGTGAAAGTCTTGGCATCATAGGCTTGGCGATGGGTGTGGCTCGCCACGATCTGGGCGGTAAGCACGCGATCGCGGCGCCGGAAATTACTGCGGCGAAGCGAGGCGCCGAGCGATTGCTCCTGGGTGCCGGCAACGCCACTGAACGTCACCTGTCCCTCGGGTCGGATCAGATTGCGATGAGTCCAGCTGATCGCCGCACGAAAACCCTCGCCCGTGCCATAGCCAAGCTCGCCAGCGATTGTCCGTGGCGGGGCACGTTCCACCGTCACCGTGAGATTGACCACATTGGGATCGGCGGTTCGTACTGGGGTGAGTTTTACGGACGAGACCAGCCCCGTCGCGATCAGAGCGCGGCGCAAGTCGTCGACATCCGTCGTGTTATAGACGTCGCCCCGCTTGAACCGCGCCATGCGCTGAACATGCTTGGGCCCGAAGGGCTTGCGCCGGCCCTCGATCTCGACGCCGCCGAACCGCGCGAAATCACCCGGGGCAGCGTTCAATGTCAGCTTGGCGGCATGCTCGGCGTGATCGATCGAAACCGACGGTTCGTCCACCTTGGCGAAAGGAAAGCCGTGATCGCCGAGATATTTGCGGAGATTAGCTGTTGCGGCCAATACCGCCTCGGCGTTCACCGGATCGCCGGTCTTGACGTTGAAGGCCTGCCGCGCGGCTTCGGGTTGAAGTCCCGAGGCGTGCAGGCCCTCTATGGATATGTCGGCAAAGTGATACAGCTGGCCCGCCTCGACGCGAAGGATGACCGCAATGCGTGCCGCACGGGAATCGACTTCAGTGGTGATCGAGGCGCCGTAAAAGCCCTCGGCACGCAGCAAATCGCGCAGCAATTGTTCGTCCTCGCGTGCCCTGCGGTCGATCTGCGCGGTATTGGCGGGTTTGCCCTCTCCTTGCTTCAGAGTGGAGATGGCATCAAACCGGCTGCGGATGCGCTGAGCGCTGTCTGGATCAAGCCCTTCGATGGCCACTGTGTAGCGTTGCTCGGCTGACGCATCCGCCGTTACCGGCTTGGCTTTCCGGTCTTCGGGCTTGGACGGTGAACCGGGGCCCGTGGCCGAAACGTCGCCGGCCGGAGGGGCCTCGGGCGCGTTCAGATCCGGCCAATCGACCCCAAAATCGGGTATGACATCCAATGATGAAGATGGATCGAGCGCTGGCTCGCGCGCCGGTTCCGGTTGCGCCGCAGCCGGGGCCGCCAAAATGACGAGGCTTGCGGCGCCCAGGTAACTGACAACGGCTTGCCGCGAAACGGACGACATCATTCGTCCGCTCCTAGCGGGACAATCAAGCCGCCGCCAGCGGCGAAATTCCCGTGCTGCCCAGCCGACCGAAACGGCGGGCTAGTGCAGTGTGCCGATCACCTCTTCGCTGATCAGCACCGGAATCAGCCGCTCGATCTGCCGCCAGCGCGCGAAGAGATAGATATTGCCCTGTTCGCGGCAAGCGTCCGCCCGGGCGGACGCTTCGATATCGGCTGCGGTACCGAAATGATCGATCAGATCCGTCGCGCCTTCATAAATGTCCCGATCCGCAACCTGGACCAATGGCTGATCGAACTCTTCAAACATGGTGCCCCCGATATGTTTTTTGCCCGCGCTGGCACTTCAAGAATCATGCCAGCCGTCGCGGTGGCAAATAACGAGCTTTCCTTTGTGCTCAAGTGCTTATTCATTATTACCAAACTGTAACGAACGTGCAGAATTGAAACAGCTGGCACAGACCCTCCCCCTTTGGCATGAGGCGGCGCATGGATCATGACAATCGAACAAAGCTTCGCGCAGGCGGCTTTCCAATCGCGATTTCGACCCTCGCCGGCACCATCATCGGCGTCGCCTTGGGGCAATCGACGATAGGGATTTTGGCCGGTGTTGCGTTCGGATGCGGCGTGGCGTTGCTGCTCTGGTTGCGGGACCGGAAGCACTGATCGCGGCTAAAACTTCCCAAGCCGCCTAACTGATCCTGCGGCCGGCCCAAATCACCCGCCCGATGATCGACACGGATTTCAGATCGCAGTTCCGCCACACAGGATAGGCTGGATTGTCGCTCCTGATCTCGAAACGCTTTCCGGAAGGATTCATGGCGACGCGCTTGACGTTGAGCATGTCCTCAATCCGCAGCACATATATGCCATCGCGCAGGCGCTCGGCGCCATCATTGCTGTCGACCAGAATATCGTCGCCATCAGTCAGCGTCGGCGTCATCGAATCGCCTGTGACACTGATGACCGAAAGGCTCGTCGGGCTGCCGCCGGTCAGCTCGCGGAGCCAATCGTTGCGGAAGGCGATGCGAGCGCTCACGCGTTCCTCGAACACCAAGGCCCCTGGCCCCGCCGATGCCGCCGCACTCACATAGGGCACCATCACCAGTTCGGAGCCGCGCTTTGCAGCCAGTGGATCAACCGCCTCGACGGCACGCGGTCCGTTGCCGGCGGGGCCGCCAAGCAGCTCTTCCGCCACGCCGAAATAATCGGCGAGGATGCGGCGATCATCCTCATCCAGCTTTCGCGGTACGCCGCGCTTGATGAATTGCTGAACATAGGCCGAGTTGCGCCCCAAGAGGCGCGATAGCGACGCATAATCGTCGCCGCGTTCCCGGATCAGTTGCTCCAAATTAAGCCGCGCGTCGGATTTATCCATAACCGCCATGGCGTCGCATTAACGATAGGAATCTACCTAGACAAGTAGGAATTTCCTTTCGATAGGATAATTCCTACGTAATAGGATGATTCTTGGAGAAACACGATATGTATTTGCTTCGCGCGGTTGAACAGCATCTCCGCAGGACCGGCACCTCCGCCACGCGTTTCGGGCGCGAAGCGGTAGGCGATCCCCGTTTTGTCGCTGATCTGCGCAATGGGCGCGAGCCGCGCGAGCGAACCGAAGAGCGCGTCCGCGCCTATCTTCGCGCCATTGAAGGCCAGAGATAATATCAAGCCAGCTTGGGCGGGATGCTGATCAGCGCCGCACGGCCATTTTACGCAGTTCATCGAGCGTGGAATGAAGGCCTTGGCTGCCGCGGTCGATTTTCGGTGCCTGCGCGGGTTGCGCGCCCGTCTGAGCACGCCTTTCGAGACCGGCCTCAAGGCGGCGCATCAAGGCAGCGATTGACTCATCCTCGCCCAGCTGGGCCGGCGCCGGAGCTGTTATAGCCGTCGAAGGAAGCGGACGGACCTGTTCCACCTGCGGCCGCGGCTTGGGAGCGGACGACGATGACCCAGCACGACCGGGCTCGACTATTTTCCAATCGCCGAGTTCCACCCGTTCGGCTTCGATCGGCCGGCTGCCGCGCAGGGCCTGGAAATCCAGGAAGATGGGGGAATCGTCCACAGGGTGCAGCGTAGCCGGCGACGGGACGGGTGAGAACGCCACGTCTAAAATCTCCAGCCGAGCCGGTTCGGGCAACGGCGCAGCGCTCGGCTCGGAGGCTTCTTCGAATTGCGGGGGCGTGAAGAAGACAGGGTCTGTCTCGCGCTCCTGCTGCTTTGGGCGAGATTCTCGATCCAGCAATAAAAAAAGAGCGATCACGGCCGCGTGCGCGATCAGCGCGACCAGCCCGGCGACGATCATACGGGCTGTCATGCCCAAAGGCGGAGCCGCCGCAGAAAGGATCGACGGCAGGCCGGACGCCGTGATCAAATCTTCGAAAATATCCGCCGGCATCGCGACGACGAAAAATGCGAGGGCAAGCGCCAGCATGAATCCCATCGATCCGGCGAGAATATATCCCACCTTCCGCCCTTTCGGTTTGCGGCTTGCCATGGTCATCGCCTTTCGATCAGCTTGCGATAGACAGGTTCGTAGCGCGAAACATTTGACGACCAGTTACGATCTGTCTCCACGAATGCACGTGCGACGTCGCGCCGCTCGTCCCACCCGTCGCGTCGATCGAACAGGGCTGCAAGAGCTGTTGCCAGCGCTGCGGGATCGTCAGGCGGAAAGAGCGTGCCGGTGACGCCGTCCTCAATCAGTTCGCGATGACCGCCGACGTCCGACGCGGCGACCAGCCGCCGCTGTGCCATGGCCTCTAGCGGTTTTAGCGGCGTCACCAGATCGGTCAGCCGCATCTTTTTGCGGGGATAAGCGAGGATATCGACCAGGCTGTAATAGCGCTCCACCTCCTGATGGGGCACCCGGCCGATGAAGTGGATGCGATCCGTCACCGCCGACTGCGCGGCTTGAGCCCGCAGCGCCCCATCCATCGGGCCGCCGCCGACCAGCAGCAGATGCGCCTCCGGCCGCGCCGCGACCAGC
>CBFRWL010000001.1:0-39189 GCA_965727025.1 uncultured Sphingomonas sp. | reverse complement strand
TGGAGCGAGCCAAGCTGGAGAGACGCTGATGGGTGCTATCGACACCAAGATGATCAAGTCCGCACGGCGGGTGCTCGAAGTGCTGGAATTCTTCGATCAGGAACATACGACGGCGACCGTGATGGATATCGCCCGCTCGCTCGGCTATCCGCAGTCGAGCACTTCCGAACTGCTCCGCTGTCTCGTGGCGCTCGGCTATCTCCACTACAACCGCTATACCCGGAACTATCGGCCGACCGCCCGCGTGGCGCTGATCGGCGCCTGGGTGGAGCCGGACCTGTTTCGTGACGGCGCGTTGCTGCCGATGGTCGACAACATCGCCCAACAATTCGGCCAGACTGTGATGCTTTCGGTCGCTGCTCATTATCGCCTCCAACATATCCATGTCGTGCCTGGCGCCGCCCCCGAGGCGCCGCATCTGCACGTTGGGGACACCGCGCCGTTGCTGCACGACGTCGCCGGCCGGCTCCTGCTGTCGACCTATCAGGACTTGCATATCCGCTCCGCGCTCCGCCGCCTCAACGCGGACGAGGCGGATCCCGAGCGTCGCGTTTCGGTGAACGAGGAAATCGATAGCCTGCGCCTATTGCGCGCCAAAGGCTGGGACATTGCCGTGGCCGAGGGGCTCGCGACCCTGGCCGTCATGCTGCCACCACGACCGGGTGGCCAGCGCATCGTGCTAAGCGTCATCGGCAAGAGCACCGCGATCGTCGATCATGTGGACGAAATCCGCGCGATGATCGACGAGGCGCATATTGGACAGCCCCTTGCACCGTTCCATCGCGCCAGCAACGACGATCATATGCTGCCGCGTGGCGCGTTTTCGATCACGCGCGATCACGAAGGCATCGCCTACGCCTGACGAAATGCGTTGATCGCATGTCCGATCAAGGGGGCGCCGGACTTGATGCCGGCGCCCCTTGGCATTCAGGCATGCCGGGCAATTCCATGGAGACGAGAATGACGCAGCAGGGTAGTCGACTGGCCGGCAAGGTGGCGATCGTGACCGGCGCCGGCCGCAACATCGGCCGTGCCGAGGCGCTGTCGCTGATGCGCGAAGGCGCGAAGATCGTCGTCAACGATGTGGGCGGCGCCGAGGATGTGGTGAAGGAGATACGCGACGCCGGCGGCGATGCGGTGGCGGACAGCCACAGCGCGTCGAGCTGGGCGGGCGGCGAGGCGATCGTCAAGACCGCGATCGATGCGTTCGGCCGCATCGACATTCTCATCAACAATGCCGGCATCGTCCGCCCCGCGCGTATCGACAGGATGGACGAGGAGACTTGGGACGCCGTTGTCAACATCAGCCTCAAGGCCTATGCGGCAACGATCCGCTTTGCTGCGCCGCATTTCATTGCGCAGGGTGACGGCGGCGTGATCGTCAACACCGGCTCGACTTCCGGCCTCGGCCACAACAGCATGGCAAATTACTCGGCCGCCAAGGAAGGCGCGCTCGGCCTGACCCGCGCCGTTGCCCGTGATCTCGGGCGCTACGGCGTGCGCTGCAACTTGATCCGCCCGATCAGCCACATCACCGGCACCTTCACCCCCGAGATCCAAGAGACGATAGACATTGCGGCCGAGTTCGACATTCCCCTGATGGGTAACCGCCACCTCGGCCAGCCGCGCATCACGGCGCTGCCCGAACATGTTGCGGCGCTGGCGACCCTGCTCTGCCTGCCGTCCACCGCGCACGTGACCAGCCAGGATTTCTATGTCGCGGGCGACGAGATCGCGCGCCACGCCGATCCGGAGCTGATCCGTATGGCGTTCAAGCCTGGCGGCTGGACGCTGGAAGCGCTCGAGGACCCGCACACCCTCGACAATCTCGTCGGCGACATCCGCAAGCGCTTTCTGCCCTGAGCGGGCAGGGGCGCCGCAGCCGCTCAGAACAGGCTGTGCGTATAGCCTGAATCGACCCGGATCGTCTCTCCCGTCACGAAGCTCGCCGGAGCCGAGCAGAGGAACGCCGCGACCGCGCCCATCTCCGCCGGCGTGCCCCAGCGGCCGCTCGCCGTCATCGACAGCATCGTGGTCTCGGCGAGCCCGCCACCCTCGATGTAATCCTTGGTCAGCCCGGTCATGAACGGACCGGTGGCGATGGTGTTGGCGGTGATGCCGTATCGCCCATATTCGTGGGACAGCGTCTTCACCACGCCGGCGGCCGCGACGCGGACGTTCTGCGCGTACATCGGATCGTCGAGGTGCAGCACCTTCATGCCGATCGAACCCATGTAGAGGATGCGCCCCCAGCCGGCTGCCTGCATATCCGGCAGCACGCGCCGCGCGAGACGGACGAGGCTCATCACCCAAGTCTGGTTGGCATCCTCGAAATCGGCATCGGTCACCTGCTCGAACCCGCGCGAGAGCGAGGCGGGGCGTGGGTTCACCACCAAAATCGAAGGCGCCCCGAAGGCATCTCGCGCCGCCCGAACGATGCGCTCGGCGCCGTCATCGGTCGCCATGTCGGCGGCGACACCGGCGGCCTTGCCGCCCGCTGCCTCGATCGCGGCGACCGCCTCGTCGGCATTTGCCTGATCGCGACCGCTGACGAGCACGCGCGCACCCTCCGCGGCCAGCGCCTGTGCGATGCCGAGTCCGCAACCGCGCGTGCCGCCGGCGACGACCGCTACCTTGTCCTTGATCCCAAGATCCATGAGCCTCTCCTTTTATGGCGTTCTGCCCGATCGCGAGGCTTGGCCCCACCCCCGGCGCAGGATATCGGATCGACGATGGAGACTTGCTGCCAAGCAGTGCTGGCGCCTGGGGAGGGTGTCCGCCTGATCGACGCCGAGCATCCCGGTTCTCCCGGGCCGGGCGAACTGCTGGTCGCAATGCGCTTGGCGCCGATCAACCCGGCCGACCGGCTGATAATCGCCGGACGCTACAGCTTCCAGCCGAATGAGGTGGTGGTGGTCGGGGCCGAAGGCGTGGGCGAGGTGATCGCGATCGGTGCGGGTGTTGAAGATTTCAGAGTGGGCGACCAAGTGATCCCGCTCGCGCGCGGCAACTGGGCTAGCCTGCGCCGGGTGCCGGCTGATGCGGTATTGCGCGTGCCTGCTGCACTGCCGTTGGAACAGGCCGCGATGCTACGGATCAATCCGGCAACGGCGTGGCGTTTGCTTGGCACAACGCCCCTGCAAGCTGGCGATGTCGTGATCCAGAATGGCGGCCGCTCGGCGGTGGCGATGCTCGTCGAGCGGATCGCGGAGTCGCGGGGCGTCAAGGTGCTGACGGTCTCCCGCCATGCCGACGCGCCGGCGCCGTTGCTTCCCGATGGCCCCGGCCTTGCCGGGCGCGTTCACCTCGCGGCCGGAGGAGGGCCGATCCGCCTCGCGCTCGATTGCGTCGCGGGCGAAGCGACGGGTCGGCTCGCCGCCTGCCTTGCGGAGGACGGGCGAGTGACCGTATTCGGCCATCTCTCTGCACAAGCATGCCGCATTCCCTCGACGCTTCTCACCGGCCGAGGGCTGACCGTCGGCGGCTTCAGCCTGCGCCCTGCCGAGGCCGGCGATTCGGTCGCGGATCTGCGCCGCCTCTATGGCGAACTGGCCGAGCTGCTGATGGCGCACCCGCTGCCCGTCGCGGAGACCGTGCCGCTCTCCCGACTGGACGACGCGCTGGCGGCGGCGGAGGCTGGACGCGGGCGCATCCTGCTCGATTTGCAGCGATGATGTATCGGAAATGCGGTAGATGGGGTTGTCGATTGACCTTCGGTCCAGCGCACGGAAGAGCAGGACGACACGCACTCGCGAGGCTCCATGGACCTGTCCTTCAACCCCGAGGAAAAGGCCTTCCGCCAGGAAGTCCGTGATTTCCTCGCTACCTCCCTCCCGGCCGATCTGCGCCGGAAGATGATCGAGCGCCGCCATCTCGGCAAGGATGACATCGTCCGCTGGCAGCGGATACTGAATGCCAAGGGGTGGGCGACACCCAACTGGCCGGTCGCCTATGGCGGCCAGAGCTGGACGCCTTCGCAACGCTATATCTTCCAGGAAGAGATGGCGCTGGCCCATGCGCCTGAAGGATCGCCCTTCAACGTCAACATGATCGGCCCGGTGATCTGCAAGTTCGGCACCGAGGAGCAAAAAGCGCGCTTCCTGCCGCGCATCGCGAATATCGACGACTGGTGGTGCCAAGGCTTCTCCGAACCCGGTGCAGGCTCCGATCTCGCCAGCCTCAAGACCACGGCGGTGCGTGACGGCGACCACTATGTCCTCAACGGCCAGAAGATCTGGACCACCCAGGCCCAGCATGCCGATTGGATGTTCGGCCTGTTCCGCACCGATAACAGCGGCAAGAAGCAGCAGGGCATCACCTTCCTGCTGCTTGATATGAAGACGCCGGGCCTCACCGTCCGACCGATCGAAACGATCGACGGGGAGCACGATGCGAACGAAGTGTTCTTCGACGATGTCCGCGTGCCGGTCGAGAACCGCATCGGCGAGGAAGGCAAGGGCTGGGACTACGCCAAGCACCTGCTCGGCCACGAGCGTTCCGGCATCGCGCGGATCGGCCTTTCGAAGGAGCGGCTGTCGCAGCTGCGCCACCTGGAGGAGGACATGTCCGCCAAGGGCATGCTGAGCGACGGCGAGCGGCGGCGCCTGCGCCGCAAGCTCGCCGAGGTGGAGGTGGAGCTGCGTGCGCTGGAGCTGACCCAGCTACGCGTCGTCGCGGCGGACGCGCAGGGCGGCGGTGCCAATGCGGCGGCCTCGATCCTCAAGATCAAGGGCACCGAGCTGCAGCAGCGCATGACCGAGTTGACTGTCGAGCTGGCCGGTCCGGCGGGGCTCGCCATGCCGGAGCATAACGGGGCCGACGAAGCGGGCGAGCATGGCTGGATCGAGGCCGCCGCGCCCTTCTACTTCACGATGCGCAAGGTTTCGATCTTCGGGGGCTCGAACGAGATCCAGAAGAACATCATCGCCAAGGGCGTGCTGGGGCTCTGAGGATCATATGGATTTCGACCTGACCGACGAGCAGCGCCTGCTCTCCGACAGCGTCACCCGCTTCGTCGCCGATCGCTACGGCTTCGAGGAGCGGCTGAAGATCATGAAGGAGCCGGAGGGCTGGAGCCGCGCAGTGTGGGGCGAGATGGCCGAGCTCGGCCTGCTCGGTATGCCCTTTTCGGAGGAGGATGGCGGCTTCGGCGCCGGCGGCGTAGAGACGATGCTGGTAATGGAGGCGCTGGGGCGCGGCCTCGTCGTCGAGCCCTATCTGTCGACCGTGATCCTCGCCGGCGGGGCGTTGCGCCTCGCAGGATCGGCCGCGCAAAAGGAAGCGCGCATCCCGGCGATCGTCACCGGCGAGCGGATCATGGCGCTGGCGCACAGCGAGCCGGGCGCGCTGCGCCACACGCTGGAGGCACGCACCACGGCGACCCGGGACGGCGACGGCTGGCGGATCGACGGCGCCAAGGTGGCGGTGCTGCATGGCGCCTCGGCCGACGAATTGGTGGTGAGCGCGCGCGCCGATGCCGGAACCTCGCTGTTCCTCGTTCCCGGAGACGCGTCCGGCGTGCGGCGTGTGAGCCAGCGCGGCTATGACGGTGTGCCGGTGGCGAGCATCACCTTCGATGGCGTGACGGTCGACGTGGACGCGCTGCTCGGGGCCGAGGGGGCGGGGGCGACGATCCTGCCGGCTCTGTTCGAGGCGGCCAATGCCGCGCTCGCCGCCGAGGCGGTGGGGGCGATGGCCGACACGCTCGACCTTACCACCGACTATCTTAAGACGCGCCAGCAGTTTGGCGTCTCGATCGGCAGTTTCCAGGCGCTCCAGCACCGCGCCGTGGACATGCTGATCCAGCTGGAGCTGTCGCGGTCGATGGCGACGCTCGCCGCGCTCTCGTTGACCGCAGAGCCTGAAGAGCGCCGCCGCAACATTGCCGCCGCCAAGGTGCAGATCGGTCGCGCGGGCCGCTTCATCGGCCAGCAGGCGGTGCAGATGCACGGCGCGATCGGCATCACCGCCGAATATAAGGTCGGTCACGCCTTCAAGCGGCTGACCGCAATCGATGCGCTGTTCGGCGATGCCGATCATCACGTCGATGCGCTGGCGGACGCGGGCGGCCTCGTCGCGGCGGCCTGAGCCGATGGCAGCCGGACCCGTCCTCGTCACCGGGGTTCAAGGCAGCGCGGATTGAGGCCATGTCGGCTCGACGGCCTCGATCGGGCTGTTCGCCATGACCTTCGTCTGCGCGATGCTCAGCCCCAGGCGACCGGCAGCTCCTTCAGGCCGTTATACATCCAGCTGTCGATTCGCTTGCGCTCGCCGTTCAGGCGCAGGTCGGGCAGCCGTTCCACCAGCTTGGTGAGCGCGATGATCGCCTCGATGCGGGCAAGCGGCGCCCCCAGGCAGAAATGCACGCCGTAGCCGAAACTAATATGGCGCTTCGAGACGTTGAGGGGGCGATCCATGATGAAGGTGTCGGGATCGTCGAAAATCTTCGGATCGCGGTTTGCGCCGTGCATCGAGAACATCAGCTTGGTGCGCTCGGGCAACGCCTCGCCGTGCATCGTGACCGGGCAGACGCTCGTGCGGAAATGCGCGCTGATCGGCGGATCGTAGCGCAGGCTTTCCTCAATCACATTCTCCACCAGATGTGGTTCTGCCTTCAGGCGCTCCCAACGTTCCGGCACCTCCAGCAAGCGCCAGACGGCGTTTGTGATCAGGCTGACAGTCGTTTCCTGGCCAGCCGTGATCATCGTGGTGCAAATCTGGAAGAGTTCCTCGTCATTCAGCCGCCGGCCCTCCACCTTGCTGACCAGCCCGAGCGAGATGTAGTCGGCGGGCAGTTCCCGGCCCCAGTTCTCGAAGCTCGGCTCGGCAATCCCATGATCACGCAGGATCTGCTTATGCCTTTCGATCAGATCCAAGAAATAGGGCCGAAGTCCCTCGAATTGCGCGTTTTCAGCTCCGTCAGAAGTGTCCATTGTCAGCGAAGCGATCAGCGCGTCGCCCCACCTCTTATATTCGGGGTACATGCTTTCGTCCGAGCCGAGCAGCATGCAGATCACTCGCGCGGGCAGCGGCAGCGCGAAAAAATCGTGGAAATTGCCTTGCTTCACCTCAGCCCGCACCATCGAGTCCAGTAGCTCGTCGGCAATCTGCTCGATCCTCGGCCGATAGGCCTTGATCTGGGCGAGCGCCATGCCCTTGCGCAGCGCGGTCATATATTCGAAGTGGAAGGGCGGGTCGGTCAGGATACCGAAATTGCTGAATTCTTGCCAATCCCGGGGCCCGTCGCCCCACTTGAACGACCAGACCGGATTGTCCGAGAGGATCTTCTCCCGAATCTCCTTATAGTCGCTGGTGACGTAGAACTGATAGTCCTTGCCCTCATAATGATAGAAGGGGCATTTGGCCGCCAGCTCCGAATAGGCCGGCCCGGGATCGTGGACCGTCTCCGGATCTGTCGGATCAAACTGATGATCGGCGCGGGTCTTCAGACGGCGGGGCTCCGCCTCGTGGCCGCCGATACCGGAATCGCGGTCGCTCATCACTCTCTCCTGATCACTTTTCCGGCGGCGATCATATCCCGGCGGAGCACGGTGATGAACCGACAGTTGCTTTGGGGCCAAAGGATCGCAGCGGCCGAAATCAGGCGCCGGGCAGCATGCGATCCAGCTCGCCATGGAACGCGCCGAGGCTGCGGGCCAAGGCTTCGCGATCCTCGGGCTTCAGGCGACGGAAGGCCCGGACGAAATTCGAGTTCTGCGCGATCTTGGCAATTGCCGCCTCGACGAGCCGGCTGCCTTCCCGGGTCATACGGACGTCGGCGGTGCGACGGTCGCTCGTATTTGGTTCGCGGGTGAGCAGGCCGCGATCGCTAAGCTTGCGGATGCGCGCGGTCAGCACGGCCGGCGTCACAAACAGCGAGCGGGCGAGATCGACGGCGCGATAGGGTCGCTCCCGATCGATCCGAAGCGTGCCGAGCAGAAGCACGTCTGCCATGCTGAGGCCTTGCCCCGCCGCCAGCCGGTCGAGATCGGCGTAGATCAGGTGGCCCAGCGTCATCAGGTGCCACAGCGGCCCGAAATGGCTGGCGTCCAGCCCGGGGATCAGCGCCTCGTAGAAACGGCGGCCGGCCTCCAGCTCCTCGACAGGCCGGTTCGTCACCGGTGCTCAGTCCTGGGACGTCTCGAGCAGCCGGATCAGCTCGGCAAGCAAGGCGTCCTGGCGCATGGTAACCTCGGCTACGGAACGGCCATGATGCGCCTCGGCGACCTGCTCGGCAAGCTTGGCCTGCAGGGCCTCGTCGGCAAGGTCGGGCGTCGTCATCGTCGCCCAGCGGCCGGCGATGCCCGGCCCGAAATGCTTGAGGAAGCCGCCGAGCCCGCCCGCGCCGCCCGATGTGTGGAAGGTAGTGAACTGACCTTGGATCGCCCATTTGAGCGCTGGACCGAAACGAAGCGCGTCGTCCACGTCCTTGACGGTCGCGACGCCGTTGGCAACGAGGCTCACCGCTTCGCGGAACATGGCCGCCGTCAACCGATTGCCGATATGGCCCAGGATCTCGCGCTCCAGCCGCACCGGATGCTTGCCGACCGCGGCATAAAAGGCGATCGCCGCGTCCACCGCCGCACGATCGGTCTTCTCGCCGCCTCCTACTTCGACCAGTGGGATCAGATGTACCGGATTGAACGGATGGCCGAGCACGCAGCGCGCCGGATGCCGGCAAGTCTCCTGCAGCAAGGTCACCGGCATGTTGGAGGTGCTGCTGGCGATCAGCACGTCGGGCGGCAAAGCCGCGCCCAGCCGGCTGAACAGCTCGCGCTTTACGCCTTCGCGCTCGGGCGTGTTCTCCTGCACGAACTGCGCTCCGTCGAGCGCCTCTTCCAGCGTCGCGTGGACGCTCAGCCTGTCCGGCGAGGCGCCGAGCGCTAGCCCGCGCTCCTCGAGCGAGGGCCAGACCCGCGCGACATGATCGCGGACCTTGGTCTCGGCGTCGGGCGCCATGTCGTGCACCGCTACATCGCGGCCAGCGGCGAGGAAGGCCGCGACCCAGCCTGCCCCGATCAACCCGGCGCCGACCACCGCGACGCGGGTGATCTCGGCAGGCGCGCGATAGCGGGTCATCGGCTCAAAAGCCCTTGAAGACCGGTTTTTCCTTGTTGGCGAAGGCGGTGGTCGCCGCCTTGTAGTCCTGCGTCATCATCGTCATCGCCTCATAGGCGATCGACAGTTCGCCGGTGAGGTTCACCTGGTCGCGGATGCACTTGTTCACCGCCGCCTTGGACCAGCGCACCGCCCACATCGGCTGTCCGGCGATCTCCCGCGCTATCTTCAGGGCCTCTTCGAGCACCTGCTCCTTGGGGAAGGCGTAGTTGACGAGCCCGATCTCCTCGGCTTTCCTGCCGTTCAGGAGCTTGCCGCGCATCAGATATTCCTTGGCCTTCTGCGGGCCGACCAGCAGCGGCCACATCACCGCTCCGCCGTCGCCGGTGACGAGGCCGACGCGGATGTGCGTATCTCCCAGCTTTGCGTCCTCGGCGACGATGCTCATGTCGCAGAAGGCGAAGAGCGAGGTGCCGAGGCCGATCGCGTCGCCGTTCACCGCCGCGATGATCGGCTGTGGTGTCATCAGGATCTGGTCCCACAGGCGCAGCGTGTTGATCGGCACTCGCAGCGCGTATTTCAGGCCATATTCGGTCTGCGCGCGCTCGGCCATCAGCTTGATGTTGCCGCCGGCCGAGAAAGCCTTGCCCGCGCCGGTGAGCACGATCACCTTGATCCGCTCGTCACGGCCGAGCTTCAGCCAGATATCCTCGAGCTGCCAATGGTTCTGTGGCCCGATGGCGTTCAGCTTGTCGGGGTCGTTCATGGTGACGGTGGCGACGCCATCCTCGGCGATCTCGACCTTGAAGAAATCGAACTCGCTATAGTCGATGTCGCGCAGGAACTCGTTAGTCGTGCTCATGTCTTGGCTCCAGGGCAAGAGGGTTCAGGCGGCCGCCTTGACGGTGCGGGATTGCTGCCATTCGGAAAAGCTCGTGCCGCTTTCGGCCAGCTCCCGCAGCAGCGCGGCGGGCTTGAGCGAGGGATCATCCGTGTCGGACGCGAAATCCTCCAATCGCTTGACGATATGGGCGAGGCCGACTTCGTCGGCATAGAACATCGGGCCGCCGAGATGGCGCGGCCAACCATAGCCGTTGATCCAGACCAGATCGACGTCGGAGGCCCGCAGCGCGATGCCCTCCTCCAGAATACGCGCGCCTTCGTTGATCAGCGGGAAAAGCAGCCGCTCGATCATCTCCTCGCGGCTCATGTCCTTTCGCTCGATGCCGAGCTTCTTGGAGGTCTCGATGATCAGCTCGTCGGTCTCGGAATTGGGGTAGGGAGTACGGTCACCCGGCTTGTAGAGATAATAGCCGGCGCCGGTCTTCTGGCCTAGCCGCCCGCTCTCGACAATGGCGTCGGCGATCGGGAAGGGCGTGCCGCGCCGCTTGCGGATCGAATAGCCGATGTCGAGACCTGACATGTCGTTGGTGGTGAGCGGCCCCATCGGGAAGCCGAGCGAGGTCAGCGCGTCGTCGACCTGCGGCGGGAAGGCGCCCCGCTGGAGCAGGCGCTCGGCCTGGGCGGAGCGTTTGGCGACCATGCGATTGCCGATGAAACCGTCGCAATTGCCCGACCAGACCGGCACCTTGCCAATTGTCTTGCCCACAGCCATCGCGGTGAGGATCGCCACCGGCCCGGTCTTGGCGGCCTGCACCACCTCGAGCAGCTTCATTACGTTGGCAGGCGAGAAGAAATGCATGCCGACGAAATCCTCCGGCCGCTCCAGCACCGAGGCGATCTCGTCCACATCGAGCGCCGAGGTGTTGGATGCAAGGATAGTGCCGGAACGGGCCTTTTTCTCCAGATCTGAGAAGATTTCCTTCTTGAGGTCCATGCTCTCGAACACCGCCTCGACCACGATGTCGACGTCGGCGACCGCGGCGCGATCGATCGAACCGGAGATCAACGCCAGCCGCTTGTCGACAGCGTCCTGCGTGGTCGATCCGCGCTTGACGGATGTGGCATAGTTGGCGCGCACCCGCTCCAGCCCCTTATCAAGCGCGTCCTGCGTCGCGTCGATCAGCACGACCGGGATGCCGGCGCCGGCGAAGCACATGGCGATGCCGCCGCCCATCGTGCCGGCGCCGATGATCGCGGCCTTCTTCACCTCGCGCGGCTTGGCTTCGGGCGGCAGGCTGGGAATGCGCGCGGCCTCGCGCTCGGCAAAGAAGAGGTAGCGCAGCGCGCGGCTCTGGCTGCCGCCCATCAGCTTGCGATTCTCCTCGGCATCCTTGGCCATGCCCTCCTCGAAGGGGAGGGTGAAGCTCTCGCGCACCGACTGGACGTTGGCGGCCGGCGCCTCCTGCGCCGTCGCGCGCGCGGTGAGCTTCTTCGCCAGCTCGTCGAAGGCGGTGGGATCGGCGCGGGTCGCGGCTATCTTGTCCTCGCGCTCGCGGGTCGGGGTGAACGGCTTGCCGATGACGGAACGTGCGAACTCGACGCCGAGCGCGATCGGGTCGCCCTCGCCAACGTCGTCCACCGCGCCCAGCGCCAATGCTTTCTCTGCGGATACGCGCTCGCCGGACAGGCAGAGCTTCAGCGCCTCCTCCGGTCCGATCACGCGGGGGAGGCGCTTGGTGCCGCCGCCGCCAGCGAACAGCCCGAGCTTGATCTCGGGCAGGCCGACCGCCGCACCCTTCACCATCACGCGATAGGCACAGCCCAGCGCCACCTCGAAGCCGCCGCCGAGCGCCGTGCCGTGGATGGCGGCAACGGTTGGCTTGGGGCAGCGCTCGATCCGGTCGATTGCGTCCTGCAGCGTGGGGGGCTGGCGGGGACGGCCGAACTCCGTGATGTCGGCGCCGGCGAAGAAGGTCTTGCCGGCGCAGGCGACCACGATCGCCTTGACGCTGTCGTCCGCCTCCAGGCGGGCGAAGGCCTCGACCAGACCGGCGCGGACCACCTGTCCCAAGGCGTTGACCGGCGGATTGTCAGACACGACGATCGCCACGTCGCCATCCCGACGGATCGAAATCTTTTCGTTGATCTGCTCCATTTGGTCTCTCTCGCGTGGGCTACAATCTGCGGATGTTGCTGGTCTCTCGTTCGTTTTAGGGTTCACGCCTGTCAAGGAACGGCATGACTCATCGCCTATCCGTATTGTTGGACCCAGACGGCTTCCAGCCGTTCCGATCCGTCGCCAAGCTGCGCTAGGACGCGTAAATGACTTATTGATCGGAGCAACGATGCAGTTTGATCTGGACGAAGAGCAGGTAATGTTCCGTGATTCAGTGGCGGGCTTCGCTCAGCGCAACCTCGCTGCTGGTGCGCTGGAGCGCGCTCATGCCGACGATTATCCGTGGGACATCGCCAAGCTGATGGCCGAGAACGGCCTGCTTGGCATCACCGTGCCTGAGGAAAAGGGCGGCATGGGCGGCAAGCTGATGGACGCGGTGATCGCCATCGAGCAGATCGCCAAGGTCGATCCGCGCTCGGCCGACGTGATCCAGGCCGGCAATTTCGGCGCGATCCGCACCTTCGCCCAGTTCGCCTCGCCCGAGCAGCAGGACCAGTATCTGAAGCCGCTGCTCACCGGCGAGGGCCTGATCGCAGTGGCGATGACCGAGCCGAACGCCGGATCGGCGGTGACCGAGCTCACCACCACGGCGACGCCAGACGGCGACGGCTTCCGTGTGACCGGCCAGAAGATATTCACCACTCACGGCCTGCACGCCACCTGCTTCCTGGTCTATGTCCGCTACGGGCCGGGGACCGGCAACATCGGATCGGTGCTGATCGAGCGCGGGCAGGAGGGCTTCACCTTCGGCAAGCCGGTCCGCTTCCTGTCGGGAGAAGAATGGAACCCGCTCTTCTTCGACAATGTCTATGTGCCGAAGGAGAAGGTGCTGCTCGGGCCGGGTGGCTTCAAGAAGCAGATGGCCGGCTTCAACGTCGAGCGTATCGGCAACACCGCGCGCAGCCTGGCGCTCGGCCGCTTCGCCTTCGATGCGGCGGTGGAGCATGCCAAGACGCGCAAGCAGTTCGGCCGCTATCTGATGGAGTTCCAGGGGCTCCAGTGGAAGTTCGCCGAGATGAAGCTGAAGCTCGATGCCGCGCAGCTGCTGCTCTACCGCGCTGCGACCAACGCGGATGCCGGCCTGCCGTCTCCGGAAGAGACCGCGATCGCCAAGATCGCCTGCAACCGCGCCGGCTTCGAATGCGCGAACGAGGCGATGCAGATCATGGGCGGATCGGGCTACAGCGAGGACGGCCTGGTCGAATATTGTCTACGCCGCACGCGCGGATGGATGATCGCCGGCGGCGCCATCGAAGTGCTGCTGAACCGCATCGCCGAGGGGGTTTTCGACCAGCGCTTCCCGCAGACGCCGCCCAAGCCGGCGATCGCCTGATCGGCGAAGAAAGGAGAGAGAAGATGGCGGCCAAGGTCCACCGCTCGGGCCCGCAGGAGGTCCGGCCGGACTATGTGCCGGTCGACGTCTATATCTCGCGCGACTGGCTGGAGCTGGAGCGCGAGAAGCTCTGGCCCAAGGTATGGCAATGGGTCTGCCGGGAAGAGGAGATCCCCAATCCCGGTGACTTCTACACCTATGACATACTCGACGATTCGATCAGCGTCATACGCCGGCAGGACGGCTCGATCGGAGCCTATTTCAATGCCTGCCCGCATCGCGGCCGCCGGCTGACCGAAGGTTACGGCCGGCAGGGCAAGTTCCATTGCAAGTTTCACGGCTGGCAGTTCGATCTGCATGGGACACCTGTCGAGATCGTCGACCGCGATGACTGGGCGAACGGGCTGCAGGACCGCGAAGTCTCGCTCACGCCCGTGAAGGTCGGCCGCTGGGGCGGCTGGGTGTTCATCAACATGGACCCGGACAGCGAGAGCCTCGAGGAGTTCCTTGAACCCGCCAAGTCAATGCTCGACGGCTTCGAGTTCGAGAAGATGCGCTACGTGTGGCGCAAGCAGATAAAGCTGCCCTGCAACTGGAAGACGGGCCTTGAGGCGTTCGACGAAGGCTATCACGTCCAGACGACGCATCGCCAGTTGCTGGCCTACCATGACGACGTCACCTATTCGAAGGCGTACGGCAAGCACGGCATGTTCGGCTTCGCGCCGACGGCGTTGTTCGGCCTGCCGGCGCCACGCATTGGCGAACAGAAGGGTGACCTGCGCAAAGGCCTTCGCGACTTCAACCGGAACATCTGGGACACGTTGAGGGCGACCACCACGCGGGAGATGCTGGCCGCGGGCGACCGCCTGACCGAGCTGCCCGAGGACGCGTCGATGATGGAGGTCTATACGGCCTTCGCGACCTTCCATCGCGAGGAGACCGCCAAGCGCGGCATCAGTTGGCCATCCGTCACGCCCGAGCAGCAGATGGCGGCCGGCACCGACTGGCACATCTTCCCCAATATGGTGTTCCTGCACCAGCCGACCAACCTGCTCGGCTATCGCGCGCGGCCGGATGGCGACGATCCCAACCGCTGCATCTTTGAGGTCTATGCGCTGGAACGCTTCCCCGACGGGGTCGAGCCGCCGAGGGCCGAGGTCGAGGTCGCAGACAGCTGGCGCGACGTGGACTGGGGCCTGATCCTGGAACAGGACTTCCAGAACATGGAGGAGGTGCAGCGCGGCATGCGGGTCCGCAGCTTCACCGCGGCGCGCACCAATCCGGTCAAGGAACGCGCGATCAGCAACTTCCACGAGACCCTGCACCACTATATCAACGAGAAGAACTGACGTATGGCCGGAGAGGAATTCGACGAAATCCACGATTTCGTCGTCGCGGGATCGGGCGGCGGCTCCATGGCGGCCGGCCTCTATTTGAAGTCGATCGGCAAGGATCCCGTCATCCTCGAGAAGACCGACAAGATCGGCGGATCGACCGCGATGTCTGGTGGCGTTCTGTGGATACCTGCCAATCCGCTGATGATACGCGAAGGCATTCCCGACAGTATCGAGCGCGGGCGCCGCTACATGGACGCGACGGTCGGCATGGATGCCGGTCCTTCCGCGTCGCCGGCGCGCAAGGACGCCTATCTGCGATCAGGCCCGAAGCTGGTCGAGTTCCTCGAAAGCCAGGGCATGAAGTTCGTCCGCCCCGACTTCTGGGCGGATTATTATGACGATCGTGATGGAGGATCGACGCGCAGCCGGTCGCTCGCCGCGCCGATGCTTGACGCACGCGACATGGGGCCGCTGTTCGACAAATTGCGCCTGGGCCCGATGGTGATGCCCCTGCCGGCCACCAGCACGGCTACGATCGGCCTCGCCACCCGCACACCCAGGGGAATGTGGGAAGGCCTGAAGCTCTTATGGCGGATGCGGCAAGTCAAGAAGCGCGGTAAGCCGATGCTGAGCTTCGGCGGCGCTCTGCAAGGGCGCATGCTGATGCTCGCGGACAAGGCCGGGGTCGACATCCGCACTGAGACCGGCGTGGTAGAGTTGATCGAGGAAGGCAACCGCGTCACCGGTGTGATCGCCGAACACAAGGGCAAGCGCATCCGCATCGGCGCGCGCGACGGCGTGCTGATCAACGCCGGCGGCTTCTCGCGTAATGCCGAGATGCGCAAGCAATATGGTCCGCAGCCGAGCTCGACCGAATGGACCAACGCCAATCCCGGCGACACCGGCGAGATGATCCAGATCGCCGAGAAGCACGGTGCCGAGCTGGCGCTGATGGACCAGGCCTGGTGGGTGCCCGGTACGGCGCAGCCCCAAGGCGGTCCCTACAACATGCACAACACGGATATCTCCAAGCCGCATTGCATTGTCGTCAACCGTCACGGCCGGCGTATCATGAACGAGAGCGGCTCCTATATGGAGAACGGCCAACGGCTATACCAGAATGACGTGCCGGCCTTCGTCATCCTCGATAGCCGCCACCGCAAGCGCTACGCCTGGGGCTATTATCCTCCGGGCAACACCCCGCAGGAATGGTTCGACAAGGGCATCGTCAAAAAGGCCAACACGATCGAGGAGCTGGCACATATCGCGGGCATCGATCCCGTCGGCTTGAAGGACGAGATCAAGAAATTCAATGGCTATGCGAAGACCGGCAAGGACCTAGACTTCAATCGCGGCGGACGCGGCTACGATAATTGTTTCGGCGATCCGACGGTGAAGCCCAATCCCAATCTCGGCGCGATCGACAAGCCGCCCTTCTACGTAATGGAGATGGTGCCGGGCGATGTCGGCACCTCGGGGGGCATCATGACCGACGAGCATGCCCGCGTGCTGCGCGCAGACGGATCGGTAATTCCCGGCCTATACGCGACGGGCAACTCCACGGCGTCGGTGTTTGGCCGCTGTTATCCAGCGGCGGGCGCCAGCATCGGCGCAACCTTCATCTTCGCCTGGATCGCCGCTCACCACGCGGCAGGCGCGAACGAGGACTGAAGCCATGGCTCGGATCTTCGCCAAAGAATCGACAGGAGCGGCCCCGGCCCCAATAAAGACCGGCCGTTTAACGCGCTCCTTGGGCGCAATTTTCGGCTGGTGCGATCTCGCGGACGTCGATGATCTGCTTCCCACCGAGAGGCCGTCTATGTCATCACTCCAGACGATATCCACTTGGAACTGAGGCCGTCCCCGCTGAGATCGGCACGCGAGAGGAAATGAAAGCATGAACTATCCGAGCAAGGCGCCAGTCATATCGCCCGTGCGCGAGGATTTCGTCCCCGCCGACGCTTATATCTCGCGCGATTTTGCGCAAGCCGAGAAGAAGAAGCTCTGGCCTTACGTCTGGCAATGGGCCTGCCGTGAAGAGGAGATCTCCAACGCCGGCGACTATGTATCCTACGAGATCTGCGACGAATCGATTACCGTGGTGCGCAAGCAGGACGGCACCATCGCCGCCTACCACAATGTCTGCCCCCATCGCGGTCGCAGGCTGACGTCGGGCTGTGGACGGATGGGCAAGTTCCATTGCAAGTTTCACGGCTGGCAATGGGATCTCGACGGCCGGCCCGTGGAGATAGTCGACCGGCAGGACTGGGGCGATCGCCTGCCCGACGAGGAGATCACGCTCGCTTCGGTGAGAGTCGGCACCTGGGGTGGCTGGGTGTTCATCAACATGGACCCGGAGGCCGAGAGCCTTGAGGAATATCTTGAGCCCGCCAAGGCCGTGCTCGATCCCTTCGAGTTCGAGAAGATGCGCTACAAGTGGCGCAAGCGCGTGAAGATGGATTGCAACTGGAAGGTCGCGCTGGAGGCCTTCAACGAGGGCTATCACGTCCAGACGACGCATCGGCAGCTGCTGCCCAACTTCAACGACATGACCTACAGCAAGGCGTACGGCAAGCACGGCATGTTCGGTGCCCCCGCGGACGCGCTGTTCGGCCTCTCCAGTCCGCGTCTCGGCGGCCCTGCGGGTGATCTGCGCAAGGGCCTTTACGAATTCAACCGCGAGGTTTGGGAAACGCTGCGCGCCACCACCACCGAGGAGCTGATGGAGGCTGGCCGCCGACTTTCCGAACTGCCCGAGGACACTCCCATTTCGGAGGTTTATGGTGCGTTTATGCGCTTCCATCGCGAGGAGCTTGAGAAGAAGGGCATCGGCAGCCCGGACGTGACGCCGGAACAGGTGATGGCGGTCGGCATTGATTGGCACATTTTCCCCAACATGGTGTTCCTGCCGCAGCCGACCAATCTGCTCGGCTATCGCGCGCGGCCGCACGGCGACGATCCCGATCGCTGCATTTTCGAGGTCTATGTGCTGGAGCGTTTCGCTGAAGGGCAGGTACCCAGGGTGGAGGTCGAGTCAGCCGAAGACTGGCGCGATGTCGATTGGGGGCTGATCCTCAGCCAGGACTTCCAGAATATGAGCGAGGTGCAGGCCGGCATGAAATCGCGCGGCTTCAAGGGTGCGCGCACCAATCCAGTGCAGGAGAAGGCGGTCAGCAACTTCCACGACACGCTCTGGCGATATATCCAGGCGGACCGTTGAGAAGGAACGGAACGCGCCTAGGTATCGGTATTGCGATAGCCGCTGCCGCGCGCGCTCGATCGCTGCACATCATGGCCGGCACGTGCTAATCGCCGACCATGGACCTGAGCTACGACCCAGCGCTGGACGCCTTCCGCAAGGAAATCCGCCAGTTCATCGCCGATATCCTGCCCGCTGACATCCAGGCGCGGCAGCGTACCAAGGCGGCGAACAACGCCTATGTGCCCGATCTGCTCAAGTGGATGGGCATCCTCAACGAACATGGTCGCGCGGTGCCGCACTGGCCGGTGGAATATGGCGGCTGCGACTGGACGCCGCAGCAGCTCTTCGTGTTCAACGAGGAGCTCTATGCGGCCGATGCGCCGGAGTTCGACTGGGGCGGTACCCACATGCTGGGGCCAGTGATCTACACCTTCGGATCGCAATACTTGAAGGACAGATTCCTGCCGATGATCCGCGAGGGCGCGACGATGTGGGCGCAGGGCTTCTCTGAACCGGGCTCGGGCTCAGATCTCGCCTCGTTGCGCACCGCGGCCGAGCTGGTCGGTGGCAAGTACGTCGTCAACGGGCAGAAGATTTGGACCAGCGGTGCGGCGCATGCCGATTGGGGTTTCTTCTTGGTCCGCACCGACAAGACCGTGAAGCCGCAGCGCGGTATCAGCTTCCTAATCATCAAGATGGACACGCCTGGCATCACCGTGCGCCAGATCCCGCAGATCAACGGCGAGGCGCATCTGTGCGAAGTGTTCCTCGACAATGTCGAGGTACCGGCCGACCAGCTGGTCGGCGAGCCCGGCATGGGCTGGACCTATGCCAAGTTCCTGCTGGAACATGAGCGCACCACCTCCAGCTTCATCTACTGGAGCAAGCGCGAGCTCGATCGCGCCAAGGAGATCGCGAAGGGTGAGATGCGGGGCGGCCGGCGGATCGCCGACGATCCCGCCTTCCGCGCCCGCTTCGCGCGCGCCGAGGCCGATCTGCTGGCGCTCGAATGGTCGGTGCTACGCGTACTGGCCCATGAGGAGACGGAATTCCCCGAAGCTGCCGCGGCCTCGGTGCTCAAGGTCCGCGGCTCCGAGCTGCAACAGGAGATCACCATGCTGCAGGTCGATGCGCTCGGCGCCAAGTCGCTGCGCTATTACGAGCCTGGCTGGGACGAGCCCGTCGCCAGCTCCCAATGGCCCGATTATGTCGCCGGTCGTACCACCATCGCTCTGATCAACCGCGCTGCGACGATTTACGGCGGCAGCAAGCAGATTCAGAAGAACATCCTGGCCAAGCTGGCCTTCGGCATCTGATTCGAGGTGAGCTGACTCCATGGATTTTGCCAAGTCCGACATCCAGGCCATGCTGCTCGAAAGCGCCGAGCGGTTGCTCTCGCCTTCTGCGCACATCGAATATTGGCGCGAGCAGCGCCATGCCGAGCTGGGCTTCGAGGAGGCGCGCTGGGCACAGTTCGCCGAGCTCGGCTGGCTGGCGCTGCCGGTGCCGGAAGAAGCGGGCGGCCTCGGCGGTACGCTGGAGGACATCGCGCTCCTCAACATCGCGCTCGGCCGCGCGCTCGCGATCGAACCCTATGCCAGTACCGCCGTGCTCGCCGCGCATATCCTCGACGGCGCGGCCGATCGGGAGCAGGGCCGGGCGCTGCTCGGCGAGATCATCTCGGGCACGCTGTGCATCGCGCTCGCCCATCAGGAGCCCAGCGCCGAGCCGCTGTCCCATGCCGCCGCGACGCTCGCGACGCGCAGCGGCGATGGTTTCACGCTGAGCGGCGCCAAGATGATGGTGCTCGATGCGGGCAGCGCTTCGAAGCTGATCGTCTCGGCCCGGATCGAGGGTGAGGAGGGTACCGGCCTGTACCTCGTCGATGCCGATGCGGCGGGCGTTTGCGCGCGCGCCTATCCGCTGATCGACGGCACCCGCGCGGCGGACATCGACTTCACCGACGTCGCTCTGCCGGCCTCGGCGATGCTCGCCGGCGGCAATGCAGGCAAGACACTGCTCGAGGAGGCGATCGCGCGCGCCGACATCGCCCAGATGGCGCAGGCGGTGGGATCGATGGAGGCCTGCCTCAAGATCTGCGGCGACTATGTGAAGGAGCGCAAGCAGTTCGGCGTCGCGATCGGATCGTTCCAGGCGATCCAGCATATCATGGCCGACATGTTCATCGCCGCGCACCAGGCGCGCTCGATGCTCTATCACGCCATCGCCAACAGCCGCCGCTCCCCCGAGGAACGAACCGCCGCTCTGTCCGCTGCGCGGATCGTGATCGGTGAGGCGGGGCAGCTCGTCTCGCGCAATGGCATCCAGGTGCATGGCGGCTACGGGCTCACCGACGAATATGCGATCAGCCACCACTTCCGCCGTCTGATGGCGCTCGAGAAGCAATATGGCGATCTTTACACCCATACCGAGCGCTTCGGGGGGCATGTGCTGGCCTGAACGGCAGCAGTGTCGAAATCACCCCCTCTGAATGTCAATCCATGCCATGTAGCGCCCATCCGACGCGTGGCATGATCGGATTACAGCGGATGACGGAATCATCCTTGGCGCAGGAGCGGATTGACACTTATGAACATGCACGCCTCGCAGATCACGCCCGCCATGGGTGAGTTCAACGTCTCCAACCACCTGCTCGGTGATCGCGAAGCGCTGAAGGCGGCGTGGGAGCGCGACGGCTACTGGTTCTTCCGCGACGTGCTCGACAAGGAGGTGATCGCCAGGATTCGCCAGGTCCACATCGACTATCTGACCGAGATGGGCCTGATCGATCCGGGCGCGCCGGAGCCACGCTACAACGGCGCGGACTATGCGCATGTGCCGGTCAACTCCAATCAGACCAAGCTGAACGACCGCAAGCTGCACAAGATGCTGCACGAAGCCCCGACCATCAACGCGTTCTTCGCTGATCTGTTCGGCTGCGACCCTTTCTGGGTGCCGTTCACCATCCACCGCAACAACCCGCCCGTTACCGACAGATCAAAACCGCGCTTCGACATGATCCATGCCGATGGCTTCTACAATGAAGGCCTGCCCTTCCTGATCTGTTGGGTGCCGCTCGACGTGATCGACGAGGATGTGGGTGGTCTCGCTGTGGTTGAAGGCGTGCATCGCAAGCCGAGCCTCCACAAGCGCGTGGATATGAAGATCATGCCGATCCGCGCCGAGGACGTGCCGGAGGGGCATTGGCGCCGCACCACCTATCGCCCTGGCGACGTGCTGCTGATGGACCTCGACACGCCCCATAGTGGCTTATCCAACATCTCCAAGGATCGCTTCCGCTTCTCGATGGACACGCGGATCATGCCATCCGACGGCAACACGCCGTTCGTTGGCTCGATCGTGGCGGCCAGCGATAGCGAAGTGACGCTCACCGATGCCAAGGGCGGGCAGCACACGCTCCGCTTCGACGAGAAAAGCTTCGTGCGCGGCAATATGGGCGATCAGATGCCGCTTTCGGCTATCCCCAGCCGCTATCATCCCGGCGATGAGATCATCGTCCTGACCGATGGGGATCGCGTCATCAACCTGCGCCCGCAGCATTGAGGGCGCAATGTTCGCGGGCGATTTCTATCAGATCGGCGTCGTGGTGCGTGATCTGGAGCGGGGCATGGAGCAGTATCGCCGGCTGCTCGGCCTCGGCCCGTTCATGCAGATCCGGACCGATTACCATGCCCGCTATCGCGGCTGGGAAGGCCGGATCGCCAACCGCAACGCCTTCGCAAAGTGGGGCGACGTCTATCTGGAGTTGGTCGAGCCCGGTATCGGCGAAGGCAATGCCCGCGAGTGGCTCGAGACACGTGGCGAGGGCATCTTCCACCTGGGCTATGCGACCGACGATCTGAGCCAGCGCCCGGACGGAGCGCCGGTCTGCTTCGAGAGCTTTGGCGCGACGCTCGCGAATGGCGGCCCGGCGGTGATCCATCTCGATACCGTCGCCCAACTCGGCTATTTTGTGGAGCTTTCCGATCGGGCGTTGGTGAACAGGCTCAATGGGGCGATCGACCGCTATGTCGCGGAAGCGGCGAAGCCCGCCTGAGCCGGCCGCGCCTTTCCCGATCAATCGACGATGCGCGCGACTTCACGGTTGCGATCCAGTGTCGGGTCGAGGTAGCGACCGACCTTGTAATCTCCCATGATCGTCGTGCGGCGCGCGTAGCGCGGTGTATCCAGAGGCACGCCGGTAGCCATGTGGCAAACCCGCCAATTATCCCAAACGATCATGTCGTCTTTCTGCCATTTGTGGAAATAGGCATAGGTCGGGTCGAGCAGATAGCCGGTCAGCTCGGTGAGCAGCGCGTCGCTCTCCTCCGCCTCCATGTCCAGCACTTTGGGGAAATGCATCGGGCACAGCTTGAGCACCTTGCGGCCGGTTTCCTGCTGGGTGATCACCATCGGATGCACCACCGGCGGAAAGTCGAAGCCGGTTTTGGCGGACTCGCCCGCTTTGGTTTTGCGCGGCAGCGGGACGAGTTTGCCGATGCCATATGTGTTATCGTCCATCTTGCCGCAGAATCGGTAGGTCACCTCCAGCCCCTCGATCCGCTCGCGCAGGGCCTGCGGCAAACGGTCATATGCGCCGATCGCGTCGACGAAGCCGGTCTCACCCGCCTCGCTCGCTGGCTCGATCATGCGCAGCACGGCGCCACGCACGATGGTCGGCATGAAGGCTTGGTCCCAATGCCAGCCGATATAGCCGGCACGGTCCTGGCCATCGACATTATAGTGCTGATTGATACGGATATCCTCATTATGCGGATCGTGGCGTAGGTTCATGAGGAAGGGATTGTCTTCACTGTTCATGATCTTGGTCGCGGCGGCCTCCATCTCGCCGAAAATCCGGCTGAGCCGCATGTGATTCTCGTCCGAGCCAGGCGTGCCGCGGAAGAGGAGGACGCCATGTTCGATCCAGGCCGTGAGAATATCCTCCTTGGTTGCCTCATCCACCTCCTGCGTCAGGTCGACGCCGATGATCTCGGCTCCGAGATGAGGTGTCAGCAAGCGCTTCTGAAACATATCGATCTCCTATCCAGAAAACCTATTACATCATGGCCGCACTTTTGCGAATATGCATGCAACATGCGCGGCGAACTTCGCATGGGCGATACGCCTACAGACGTTCCGCGCCGCGCTGGAAGGCTTCCTGTCCGCCGTCGCAATAGATCACCTGACCGACGACGAAGCTGTTCTCCGGCGAACCAAGATATGCCGCCAGCGTCGCAATCTCGTCCGGCTGGGCATGGCGGCCGAGCGGGCAGGGCATCATCTTGGCGACGCGTCGGCGTCGATCTGGATCGGTAAACGTCTCGCGGTTGAGGCCAGTCTCGACCAGTCCGGGCCCGACGATGTTGAGCAGGATGCCCGCACCGGCCCATTCCGGCGTGATTGCCGTCGCACGGCACCAGCGCGAGAGCGCGATCTTGGTGGCGGAATAGAGGGTCAGGCCGTCCTTCTCCGCGGCAGCGGCGCGGGCGGCGGCTTCGTCGCCCGCCAGCAGAAGGGCGATCAACGGCTCGTCGGGCGGGTTGTAGGCGGCGACCGAACCGATCGCGACGGCACGCGGCGCTTCCCCGCCCTGTAGAAGGGGATGCAGTGAGACCAGGGTCGTGACCGCGCCGAAATAGTTGACCGAGAGCGTGTCTTGCCCACGATCGAGCACGCCGGCGCAGGCATAGAGCTCGTCGATATGTCTCCCGGCCAGACGCTGCGTTTCGTCGCGCAGCCTAGCACGTCCCGCTTCAGTGGCGAGATCCGCCGATATCTCGACACCGGCCAGATCCGCCCCTATGACCCGCCGGCCGCTCGCACGCAGTCGCGCGGCGATGGCCGCGCCGATGCCGGACGCCGCCCCCGTGACGAGCGCGGTGCGGGTCAGACCAGTTCCTTGAGCTTGAACTTGAGCACCTTGCCTGACGAATTCATCGGCAGCTCGTCGACGAAGGTGACGCCGCGCGGCACCTTGTAGTTGGCGAGGTTCTGCTTGCTCCAGGCGATCACCTCTTCCTCCGTCAGCGTCGAGCCGGCGGCGCGCACGATAAAGGCGTGCCCCACTTCGCCCAGCCGCTGGTCCGGAATGCCGACGATCGAGCAGTAATGCAGGCCGGGTAGCTCGCTCATCTGCCGCTCAATTTCGGCCGGATATACGTTGAAGCCGCCGACGATATACATATCCTTGAGGCGATCGGTGATGCGCAGATATCCGTCGGATGTCATCGCACCGATATCGCCGCTGTGCAGCCAGCCGTCGGCATCGATCGTCGAGCGTGTCGCCTCGGGATTGTCGAGATATTCGATCAGCAGCTTGTCGTCGCGGATCAGCACCTCGCCGGCCTCGCCCACCGGCATCTCATGGCCGTCCTGGCCGACCACCTTGATCTCGGTGCCCGGCAGCGGGCACCCGACCGTATAGAACAGCCGTTCGACATCGTCGCCGTCCCCCCGCCGGGGGCGCCCCCCCCCCCCCCCGGCCCCCCCCCCCCGCCCCCGCCGGCCCGCCCCGCCCCCCCCCGCGCCCCGGGGCCCCCGCCCCCCCCCCCCCGACCGTATAGAATAGCCGTTCGACATCGTCGCCGTCCCGCGTGTGGGTGGCGGAGCCGCAGCATTCGGTCATGCCATAGCCGGTCGAGACGACGGGGATGTTCATGTCCGCCTTCAGCCGGCGCATCAACTCGATCGGCACGGTGGTGGAGCCGGTACTGATGTAGCGCAGGCTGGACGTATCCCAGTCCTTCCGGTTGGGATGGGCATGCGCTTCCAACCAGACGGTCGGCGGGGCGGGCATCACAGTGATCTTGTTATCGGCGATCAAGGACAGGATCGAGGCGCCGTCATAGGCTTCCGGCCAGTAGATCGAGGCGCCGGTCAGCAGCCCCGCGACCCAGCCCGCCTTGTAGGAGGCATTGTGCGAAAAGGGTCCGAAGCAGCAATAACGGTCCTCCGCATTGAGCCGAGCGATATATTGCCAGGCGCGGCCGCCACCGATCGAGCGGCGATGATCGAACATGGCCCCCTTGGGCGCGCCCGTCGTGCCGGAGGTGAACATGATGTCGGCGATGTCATATTCGCTGACGTCGGCGACACGCTCAGCGAAGACGGCTTCATCGGCCTGCGTCGCCAGCCGCAGGAAGCTTTCATAGCTTTCGTGGCCATTCTTCGCACCGCGCAGCACAATCGTCCTGCGCAGGTTTGGCATCACCTGATCGCGGAGCATGTCAGGATAATAGCGGCCGAGGAAATCGCCGACCGAAATGAGGAAACGCGCGTCGGCGCGGCGCACCACATCGGCCACTTCGCCACCGCGCAGGCGGGTATTGAGCGGCACCAGCACGCCGCCGATCCGCTGCGCGCCGACTGCGACCGCGACCCATTCCCACATATTTGGTGCCCACAGCGCCACCCGCTCGCCCTTTTGCAACCCGGCGGCGAGGAAGGCGCGGGCCACTTCGGTCGCGTGCGCGTCGAGCTCCGCGAAACTGGTGGTTCCGTCATGCGCGACGAGCGCCGGCTTGCCCTTCCAGCGCGCGGCGGCTTCGGCGAGCAAGCGGGGAATGGTGGGCATGCCTGGATCCTGAGCCATGATGTGATTTTCCTATTCTCTAGGGCGGCGCGAGCGTGCGGCGCAAATCGCGCGCATGAGAACGCGGATTCAGCGCGATTGCGATGGATCGAGGATGGGGCTCCCGCTCCGGACTGGCTAGGCTAGGATTGCGTCATGGAAAGGACGAACATGCTGGTGCTCGGCATCGGCGCGCCTGCGGCGCGGCTCGCCAAGGGGCTCGACGCGCCACTGATCGACATCGGACGCGATGATCCCGGCGAGGCGGTGGCAGAGGCCACGCGCCGCGGCGTGAACCTGATCCTGTTCGTCGGCTGCCCGGACGAGGCTTTGCGCCCGCAGCCGTTTGAAGCGCTCAGCGACACGCAGTGGTGCGAGGGGGTCGATCGGCCGCTCGAACTGATGCTCTCGACATTGCACGCGTTGAGCGCGCGCTACCAGGTCGATCCGCCGCCGGTCGTGTTCGCGGGGCCAAGCATGGCGCTGTCGGGCAGCGACGGGTTGTCGTTGCTCGCGGCCGTGGCGGAGGGCCAGCGGGCGCTAATGAAATCCGCTGCGCGCCAGATGGGCAAGCGCGGCTTCCGCTTTACCTGGATCGCGATCGACACCCTGCTGTTCGCGCCCGAGTTGCAAGGCGCTGAACTGCCGAAGTCGCAGGATCCCGATCCCCTGGCGACCGGGAGCGCGGCCGACGTCGGCCAGCTTATGGCGCTGCTCTCCCTGCTGGCCGATCCCCGGGCGAAGGGGATCATCGGACAATCGCTGGTGCTGGATGGTGGGGAGCTGATGCTGCCATGAGCCTGCTGAAAGGAAAGGTGGCGTTCGTGACGGGCGCCGGCGGCACCGGCATCGGCCGGGGAAGTTCGCTCGCACTGGCGGCGGCGGGTGCCTCCGTGGTGGTGACGGCGCGCCGGATCGAGGCCGCGCAGAAGACCGCCGACGCGATCACGGCGGAGGGCGGCGCGGCGCTCGCACTCGCGCTCGACGTGTCCGACAAGGCGGCGGTCGAGACGGCAGTGACGGCGACGGTCGAGCGCTTCGGGCGTCTCGACATCCTCATTCAAAACGCCGTCCATGGCGGCTCGGCGATGAGTCAGACAGTCGAGGAGCAATCGGTCGATCTAATGCGCGAGCATGGCGCGGTCTCGCTCGACGGCGCCTTCTATCTCGCCCGTGCCGCCTTCCCGCACCTGAAGGCGAGCGGGGAGGGGCGGATGGTGTTTTTCACCTCGCTGCGCGGTATCAAGGGCAGCGGTGCCAACCCGGTCTATGCAGCGCAAAAGGGCGCGATCCGTGGCCTCAGCAAGTCGCTGGCGCGGGAATGGGGGCGCCACGGCATCACCGTCAACGCTTTGGCCCCGGCCTCGATGTCCGACGCGACGCTCGTCTATTTCGAGGCGAACCCAGGCGTGCGCGAGATGATCGAGGCGAGCGTGCCGATGCGCCGCATGGGTAACGGACGCAGCGACATCGGCGGCGTGATCGTGGCGCTGTGCTCGTCGCTGTGCGGCTATATCACGGGGCAGACACTGTTCGTCGATGGCGGCGGCTATACCGCGCTCTGAGGAGAGGGAGATGAGCGAGACGACCGCGCTGGCGCCGAAGCCGGATCACGTGCCGGACGCGCTGGTCTATGATTTCGATTTCTACAATCTTCCGGGCTCCGACGAGGATATCCAGCTCGCCTATCGCGCAGTGCAGCAGGCGGCGCCCGACATCTTCTGGACCCCGCGCAACAGCGGCCACTGGGTTGCCACCCGCGCCGAGGACATCGAGGTGATGCAGCGCGATTATGCGCGCTTCTCGAACCGTAAGATCACGCTGCCGCGCATGCCCGACGGTTATCGACAAATCCCGCTGGAGCTAGATCCGCCCGAGCATGCGCCATTCCGACGCCCGCTCATGCAGGCGTTGCTACCCAAGGCGATCGCTCCGCTGGAAAGTAAGGTACGCGAGGTCACACGCTCGCTGATCGATGGGCTGGTCGATCGCGGTGAGTGCGACTTCATCGGGGAGTTCGCCCAGATCCTGCCGATCGTCGTTTTCCTCGACATGGTCGATCTGCCGCGCGAGGACCGGCACTATCTGCTGCCGATCGTCGAAGATTCGGTGCGCGGCCGGACGGTGGAGCAGCGTGGCTCGGCTCATCGCAAAATCAACGCTTATCTACGCGACACGGTGATTGCGCGGCGGGAAAAGCCCGGCAGCGATCTGCTCAGCCAGCTCATCAACGCGCCAGTCGACGGCGCGAAGATGGGGCTGGAGGACGCTGTCAGCTTCTCGACGCTGGTGCTGTTCGGTGGGCTGGATACGGTGGCCGGCATGCTCGGCTTCGTCACGCGTTTCTTGGCGATGAACCCCGAGCATCGCCGCCAGATCCGCGAGCGGCTCGACGACGAGGGGTTCATGAAGACGGCGCTGGAAGAGCTGCTGCGCCGCCACGGGATATCCAACACCGCGCGCTACATCGCGCAAGACTTCGTCTATAGAGGGGTCGTCTTCAGGGAAGGGGACATGATCCTGCCGCCCAACATGCTGTTCGGGTTGGACGAACGTCGCGTGGCTGATCCGCTCAAGGTGGATTTCGAGCGCCCCTTCCCGGTACCGCACGCCATCTTCGGCAACGGCGTGCACACCTGCCCGGGCGCGGTGCTGGCACGCCGCGAGCTCCGCATCTTCCTGGAAGAGTGGCTGCCGCGCATCCCGGACTTTGCGATCGACGCTGGCCGACCGACCGTGATGGCGACGGGCATGGTCAATGGCATTCTGGCACTGCCGCTGAAGTGGCCGGCCTGAGGAGATGATGGAAATGGACGCGGCCAACATAAGCCCGCTGGCGCCGAAGCCGGATCATGTGCCGGATGCGCTGGTCTATGATTTCGATATGTACGACGTTCCGGGCTCCAATGACGACATCCAGCTCGCCTACCGGGCGGTGCAGCAGGCAGCGCCGGATATCTTCTGGACGCCGCGCAACGGCGGTCACTGGGTCGCGACGCGCGCCGAGGACATTGAGGCGATGCAGCGTGATCATGAGTATTTTTCGCATCGCAAGATCGTGTTGCCGCGCATGCCCGAGGGCACCCCGCGCCAGATTCCGCTGGAGCTCGATCCGCCGGAGCATGGCGCCTATCGACGGCCACTGATGCAGGCGCTGCTGCCTAAGGTGGTCAACACGCTGGAGAGCAAGGTGCGCGACGTCACCGTCTCTCTGATCGAGGGCCTGCGCGACAAGGGTGGCTGCGAATTCATCGCTGATTTCGCCAAGGTGTTGCCGATCGTCGTTTTCCTCGACATGGTCGATCTGCCGCGCGAGGATCGCGCCTATCTGCTGCCGATCGCCGAAGATTCGGTGCGTGGTCGCACGGCCGAGATACGCGGCGCTGCGCATCGCAAGGTCGGCGAATATCTCGCCCAGACGGTGATCGCCCGGCGCGAAAACCCCGGCCAGGACCTGATCAGCAAGCTGGTCAGCGCGCCGGTCGACGGGCACGAGATGCCGCTGGACAATGCGATCAGCTTCGCGACCCTGGTGCTTTTCGGCGGTCTCGACACGGTGGCCGGCATGCTGGGTTTTGTCGCCCGCTTCCTGGCGATGAACCCGGATCACCGGCGGGAACTGGCGTCCCGCCTTAACGACGAGCCCTTCATGCGCAACGCGCTGGAGGAACTGCTGCGCCGCCACGGCATCGCCAACACCGCGCGCTATATCGCGCGTGACCTCGACTATAAGGGTGTGCCTTTTAAGGCAGGCGACATGATCCTGCCGCCCAACCTGCTGGTCGGCATGGACGAGCGCAAGATTAAGGATCCCACCACCGTCGATTTCTCGCGGCCCTTCCCGATCCGTCACGCGACCTTCGGCAACGGCCCGCACACCTGCCCCGGCGCGGTGCTGGCGCGGCGCGAGCTGCGCATCTTCCTGGAAGAATGGCTGACCCGTATCCCCGAGTTCGAAATCGCGCCGGGCACCACCCCGGTGCTGGCGACGGGAATGGTCAACGGGGTTCTGGAGTTGCAACTGGCCTGGCCCGTGTAACGGGGCGGCGTCCCAAGCCGGCGGCGGTGCCATGGCCGCCGGGACGGTGAGGACGTCGAGGGCAGGCGCGTCGTCCGCCGCATGCGAGAAGACGTCGAGCGGCCTGGCGAGGTCAAGCTCGTCGACGCCGTTGAAGACGAAGGATGACGACGCTGATCTGCTCCATAGGCCGAAGGCGCGGTTCAGGCGTCGTCGAAATCCGGCTGGAAGTTGGGCGTGGTCTCCCCGTCCCAAGGCAGCGCGTCCATGTAGCGCTTGCCCGCCGTCGCCTGGTCGGGCGTGACCGTCAGGTGGCTGGTCCCAAGCACTTCGGCCAGCCGCTCCCGCACCGTCTCTGCGTCGATCTCGCGCACGAAGATGCCGTCATTCTCGGCGAGCTGGGTGGTGCCTAGACGGCCGCCACCTGTGTAGAAGACACGGCCCGTCACATCGCTCTCTCGACTGAGGAAGAAGGCCATCGCTGCCGCCACCTTCTCAGCCGGCAGGTTGCGCTGGAACCAGCCGACCGTCGCGCGGTCCGGTATCTGCTCGACCATGCGTGAATAGGCCGTCGGCATCACGGCATTGACCAGAATGTTGCGCGAACGGCCCTCGATCGCCGTGTCAAACGAGAGGCCCAGCATCGCCGCCTTGGCGGCCGCGTAGGGCGCGTTGCCGCCAACGCCCAACACCCCGTTGGATGAGATGTTGAGCACGCGGCCGTAGCGTTGCGCGCTCATGATCGGCCACGCGGCGCGCATCAGGTGATGGCCGCCGATCACGTTGACGCGATAATGCTGCTCGATCGTTTCGTCGTCGAAATCGGTGAAGGGGCCGGGCAGCGCCGTGCCGCAATTGTTGACGAGAATGTCGAGCCGGCCGAACGCGTCGATTGTGGCGGCAACGATCGCCCGGGCGGCGTCACCGGTGCCGACTGCATGACCGTCGGCTACTGCCTGCCCACCGGCTCCCTTGATCTCGGCCGCAACCGCCTCGGCGGGGCCGGCAGAGCCGTTCTGTCCCCCATGGACGTCGCCGCCATAATCGTTGACCAGCACGGCAGCCCCGCGCCGTGCGAGTTCCATGGCGTAGGCGCGGCCCATGGCGCCGCCGGCCCCCGTGACGATCGCGACCTGGCCGTCGAAGCGGATGGGATTGCTCATTGCGTCAAATCTCCTCCTGCGTCGCCGCCGTCAGCGCGGGGGCGATCCTGTGGTGAATTCCGGGATCAGCTCGGCGCCGGCCGCGAACGAGCTTGCGGGCTCGTGCCCGTCGGGGATGGTGGCGAGCGCGGCGCCGACATCGTCGCCCAGCTCCACCGTTTCGCTCTCGATGAGGCGGGTGCGGCGCACCCGCCCGGCGCCGCCATGATAGATCATGCCGCTTTCCCGGCAGTCCTCGCTGGCCAGCCAGCCGACGATGCGGGCGACGTGATCGGGGGAGAGGAAGTCAGCCCATTCCTCGCCGAGCACGCTGTTCGACATTGAGGTATAGGCGACCGGCGCGATCACGTTGGCGCGGATATCGGCGCCTTCCGGCACGTCCAGCGCGATGCCTCGCGCGATGCCGATCATCGCCGCCTTGACCGCCGAATAGGGAACCGACTTGACCTGCCCCCACAGGCCTGCGCCCGAACCGGTGAGCACCACACGGCCATAGCCCTGCTTCACCATGTGCGGCCAGGCTGCGTGGAGCGGGTAGAGCGTGCCCCACAGGCTGACATCGATGATCGCGCGGTTGGCGGCGAGGTCCATCCCGTTGAAATCCTCGAACCATTGCACGCCCGCGTTGCAGATGAGGATGTCGATGCGTCCGAAATGCTCGATCGCGGTGGTCACCATCGCGCGGCCGGCCTCCTCGGTCTCAACCGCGCCATCATGCGCAATCGCCTTGCCGCCGACCGCGATGATCTCGCCGACCACCGGCTGCGCGCGCGATGCCCCGTCGCGCGGCCGGTTGTTGACGACGACGGCGCACCCATGCCGTGCCAGCCACATCGCATAGGCCCGGCCGAGCCCGGCAGCGGCGCCCGTGACGATCGCGACGCGGCCGGTGAAGTCAGCGGCCATCAGGCGGGCTCGGAGAAGCCGGTGGGCGCCTTGGAAAGGAAGATGGTCTTGATCTCGGTAAAGCCATAGAGGCCTTCGAGACCACCCTCCCGGCCAATGCCCGACTGCTTGAAGCCGCCATAGGGCATGGTGAAATCGATCCAGCGCCCGTTATGGCCGAAATTACCGGTGCGAACGCGCCGACCTACCGCATAGGCACGATCGGTATCCTCGGTAAATACTCCGCCCGACAGGCCGTAATCGCTGTCATTAGCGATGTTGATCGCTTCCTCGACGTCATCATAGGCGATAATGGTGCCGACTGGTCCGAAAATTTCCTCACGGGCGATGGTCATGCCGTTGTCGGCGTCGACGAACAGGGTGGGCTGGATGAACCAGCCCCTGTCGAGATGCGCCGGACGGCTACCGCCGGTGACGACCTTGGCGCCCTCGCTCTTGCCCTTGTCGAGCAGGCCGAGCACACGATCGAGCTGGTGCTTGGCGACGAGCGGGCCCATCGTGGTGGCTTCCTCGAACGGATCGCCGACCACGACATGCTGCATCGCCGCAGCGATGGCGCCGGCGATCTCGTCCTTGCGCGAACGGGGGACGAGGATGCGGCTGAACGCGGCGCACTGCTGGCCGCACAGGCCGACCAGATTGGGCATGATGCCGGCGACGACGCTCTCGATCCTGGCGTCGTCGAGCACGATCGCGGCGGATTTGCCGCCGAGCTCGGTGGTGCAGCGCGCTGAACGAGCGCCGCAGATCGATCCGATGTGCAGGCCGACAGCGGTCGAGCCGGTGAAGCTCACCTTGTCGACCTCGGGCTTGCGGACAAGATAGTCGGAAACCTCGCGGCCGGCCGGTAGCACGGTGAACACGCCCTCGGGCAGGCCGACCTCGTGGATGCACTCGGCGAGCAGCAACGCCTCCAGCGGCGTCTCGGGCGAGGGCTTGGCGATCACGGTGCAACCCGCGACCAGCGCTGGCGCGACCTTGAGCAGCAGGGTCGGCATCGGCGCGTTCCACGGCACCACTGCGACGGTGACGCCCACTGGCTCCCGCACGACCATGCACACTTCGCCGCCAGCGGCGCGGCGCGGTTCCTCGAAGCCGTGCTGGACCGCGAGATTCGCGAAGAACTCGATATAGCCCGGATATATGCCCGAGGCCCATTGGGACTGTGCGAAGGGCATGCCGACCTGCAGCGTCCAGGCCTTGGCGAAATCGCCGGCGCGCTCGCGAACCTTGGCGGCGACGGCGAGCATCCTGTCGGCGCGCTCCTTGGCCGTCATCCGCGGCCACGGGCCGTGATCGAAGGCATGACGAGCAAGTGCCACCGCGCGATCCACGTCCGCCTCGGATGCTTCGGCGACGCTGCCGATCAGCACCTCTGTCGCCGGCGAGACGATCTCGATCGCGCCGCCCTCCAATGGGCGCACCCAGTCGCCGCCGACATAAAGTTCTTCGCTGTGCATGAGACCAGCGAGATCGAGGGTCATTTCAGGCTCCTGTATCGGACGCTCGGCGCCGGTGTTGGCGGGACGATAGGACGGGAAACGCGCCCGCGCGACGGCCCCGGGATCATCATCGCGTGCGCGATCGGGTTACTCTTCGACGACGACGGGCAGCGACAGCATGCCGTTCACGCCGCCGTCGACGTGCAACATCTGTCCGGTGACGTAGCGCGCGGCCTCTGAGGCGAGGAAGATCGCCGGCCCGGTGATCTCCGCCGGATCGCCGAAGCGGCCCATCGCGATCGCATCCCTGAAGATCTTGGCGCGCTGTGGATGGCCAACGGTCGGCGCCGCCATGTCTGTGTCGAAGAAACCGGGTGCGATCGCGTTCACGGTGACGCCGCTCGGTGCGAGATCGGCGGCGATCGCCTTGGTGAGGCCCAGCACCGCCGTCTTGCTGGCGACGTAGGCGGAAAGGTTGGGACGACCGGTCTTGGAGACGTAAGACCCGAAATTGATGATCCGGCCCCAACCGCGCTCGACCATGCCGACTGAGGCGTCTCGGCAGAGGATGTACATGGACGACACGTTGACGTCGAACATCTGCTCCCACTTGGCGAGCGTCGATCCGTGGAGCGCGCCCCAGCCGCCGATCGCGCCGTTGTTGACGAGGATGTCGATGGCGAGGCCGCGGTCGGTGAGGCCGGGGATCACGCGCTCGACGGCAGGCAGGTCGCCCAGCTCGAAGGTGACGATCTCGGCCTCGCCGCCCTTGTCGCCGATCAGCGCCGCGACCTCGTTGAGCTTCGCCTCATCGCGCGCGGCGAGCACGACGCGGGCGCCGGCCTCCGCCATGGCCAACGCGATCGCGCGGCCCAGCCCGCGCGAAGCACCGGTGACGAGCGCGGTGCGCCCGGCAAGCGAGAACATGTCCATCGATGAGGCTCCGTGCATGGCAGTCGGGGAAATAGCATGGCCGCCGCGCAGGACCGCGCGACGGCCGCAGCCATATCAGGCAGCTTCGAGTTCCTTCGCCGGCGCCGGGTCCGGGCGGGCGAAGCGCTGCAGGCGACCCGGCAGCGCGCCGGTGGAGACGCCTTCACGATAGGTCACCACGCCCGAAACGATGGTCGCCTCGTATCCATCCGCTTTTTGCGACAGGCGGCGGCCGCCTGCGGGCAGATCGTACGTAGCGTGCGGCGCGTAGAGGTGCAGGCGGCCCATATCGATCACGTTGAGATCAGCCTTGTAGCCCGGCTTGATCAGACCGCGGTCGCGCAGGCCGGCGAGTTCAGCCGGATCGCGCGACAGCATCTTAATCGCCGCCGGCAGTGCCACCGCCTTGTCGGGCGTCTGGTTCTTGACCCAGTAGGTCAGCAGATAGGTGGTATAGGCCGCATCGCAGATCATCGAATAATGCGCGCCGCCGTCGCCCAGCGCCACCACGGTGCGGTCATGGCCGAGCAGGAACCGCGAACTCTCGAACTTCTCGCCCTCTGCGTTGCCGAGCGGCCGGTAGAGCACCTCGTGTCCGTCGCGCTGGAGCAGCACGTCGTAGAGCATCTCCTTGGTCGAGACGCCCTTGGCCTTGGCGAGCTCGCAGATGCTTTCCGACTGCGATGGATTGTAGTTCGGGGGATCGCCGAGCACGTACATCTGATCCAGATCGGACAGCACATAGAGGAAGAAGTCGAACGGATCCTGCGGCTCCTCCGCGAGCATTTTCTCGCGGAAGGCGGGATCCTTCATCCGGGCGACCTTCTGTTCCAGCGGAAGGTTTTCGATCTCGCGGAAGCTCGGATTGAGCGCGAAAGGATGGAGCGAAAGCTCGAGGCCCAGCATCGCACCGGTCGGGCGCGGGATCACTTGGCCGCGAATCTCCAGGCCGTCCTCCTTGGCCTTGTTGAGGTCACGCAGCGTGTCCTGCCACGCGCTGGACGGCTCGTGCGGGGCCTGCATGAATGTGAAGGAGACCGGGCGGCCCGATTCCTTGGCGATGGCGCGCAGCAGATCGAAGCGCTCACGCGGAGACACGTCGTAACTCGGCACCATCTGGAAAACGCCGGCATGGGCGTCCTTCAGGCCGGCGGCGAGCGCCAACACCTCCTGATCCTCGGTCTGGACGGAGGGCGCCGGGCGGCCGTCCTTGAACTTGTGCGCGAAGCTGCGCGAGGTCGAGACGCCAAGCGCGCCGGCCTCGATCGCTTCCTTGGTGATGCGGCGCATCTCGGCAAGGTCGTGCTCGGTCGGCGGCTCCAAGTTCACACCGCGCTCACCCATCACCCACACGCGCACCGGCGAGTGCGGCAGCTGCGCACAGAAATCGATGTCGCTCTCGCGCTGCTCGATGGCGTCGAGATATTCGGGGAAGGTCTCCCAGTTCCACGGCACACCGGCGGTCATCACCACCTCGGGGATGTCCTCCACGCCCTCCATCAGTTTCACCGCGATCTGATGGTCGGTCTTGCGGATCGGTGCGAAGCCGACGCCGCAATTGCCCATCACCACCGTCGTCACGCCATGGTCGGACGAGGGCGCGAGCCGATGCTCCCAAGTGATCTGGCCGTCGTAATGGGTGTGCACGTCGACGAAGCCGGGCGTCACAATCCGGCCATCAGCATCGATCTCCTCGGCGCCCTTGCCGGTCACCTTGCCCACCTCGGCGATGCGACCGTCCTTCACGGCCACGTCCGCCACGAACGGCTCGCCACCGGTGCCGTCCACCACCGTACCGCCTCTAATCACAATGTCATAGTCGGCCATCGTCCGTCTCCTCGCCCTGATATCTATGCCCCTCAGCCGATTCCGAACAGCCTTGAGGCATCGCATCCGCGAACAGTGCCCAAGACGGATGCGAAGGACGATGGACGTGCTACCTGACAGCGAGATCAGGAGCGGAAACGGAAGAGGCACATGGTGCAGACGAGCGCTGGGGAAGCGGACTACATCATCGTCGGGGCGGGCTCCGCCGGCTGCGTGCTGGCCAACCGGCTGACCGAGGACGGAAAGACACAGGTGATCCTGCTGGAAGCCGGCGGCGACGATCGCCCGTTCAAGGAGCTGGGCCAGTTCCGCAGCAACCTGAACATCCACATCCCGGCGGGCTTCACGAGCATGCTCGAGGATCCGAAGATCAACTGGAACTACACGACGGAGCCCAATCCCTCCACCGACGGGCGCACCTTCGCCTTCCCGCGCGGCAAGGTGCTGGGTGGTTCCTCCTCGATCAACGGCATGATCTATGTGCGTGGCCTGCCCCAGGATTATGATGGCTGGCGGCAGCTGGGGGCCGCTGGCTGGTCTTGGGCCGACGTTGAGCCCTTCTTCCGCAGGGCGGAGAACCAAGCGGGCCGGAACGCCACCTTCGCGGGGCTCGGCGGGCCACTGGACATCTGCGATACGCCCGTCAAACATTCCATGTCGGAGAATATTCGCAAGGCTTTCCTTGAGGCCGGCGCGCCCGATGCGGCGGACCTCAATGGCAACACCTTCGAGGGCGTCAGCATGATCCGCCTGACCCAGAAGCGTGGGCTTCGGCGCTCGACGGCGGTTGCCTACCTGCATCCGGCGATGAAGCGCGCCAACCTGAAAGTGGAGAAGCGCTCGCTCGCTACCCGGATCCTGTTCGAGGGCAAGAAGGCGGTGGGGGTTGAGTTCGAGCGTGGCGGGGAGCGCCACATCGCGCGTGCCCGACGCGAGGTGATCCTGTCGGGTGGTGCGATCAATTCTCCGCAATTGCTCGAATTGTCGGGTGTCGGCCAGCCCGAGCTGCTGCGCGCGCATGGCATCCCTACGATCGCCGAGAATATGGGCGTCGGCGAAAATCTGCAGGACCATTATGCAAGCATGGTGCGCAGTAGGCTGAAGCCCGGGATGCTCAGCATGAACGCGCTGTCGCGAGGACTGCCATTGCTCGGCCAGATGATCCGTTACACCTTCACGCGCACCGGCCTGCTTGCGCTCGGCGGCTCGCACCTGACGGCTTACCTGCGCTCAGGTCCCGAGGTGGACATGCCCGATCTACAATTCTTCGCCAGTCCCGCCACGGTCGATTTCGAAGCGCTGGTAAAAACCGGGCGGATGACGATGGAATCTGAACCGGGGATCACCATCGGCGGTTACGTGATGCGGCCGCATTCGATGGGCTCCATCCATATCCGCTCGGCCGATCCGCGCGTCCAGCCTGCTATCATTCCCAATTTCATCGCCGAGCTTGCCGACCAGCGCGGCACGGTCGCGGCGCTTCGCTGGTCGCGGAGGGTCATGGAGCAGCCGGCTCTGGCGCCCTTCATCGATCAAGAGCTGACGCCGGGAGCGAACGTGGAAAGCGACGACGAGCTGCTGGCCTTCGCGCGCGCAGCCGGATCGACCGGCTATCACCAGTCCAGCACCTGCGCCATCGGCCCGGTCGTCGACGAACGGCTGCGCGTGAAGGGAGTGGAAGGTCTGCGCGTCGTGGATGCCTCGGTGATGCCGAGGGTCGTCTCGGGCAATACCAACGGCGCCACCATCATGATCGCCGAAAAAGGCGCGGATATGATCCGGACGGACGCGCGGGATTGATGGGTGGGCGGCCCGAGCCGCCCTTACGGCTTCTCGGTGCATCCCGCTGGCTGAACCGGGCTCAGTGCTGGCTATCCGACACCGTAACCTTGAGCCCGTCGAGCGCGGCAGTAAGCCGGATTTGGCATGAGAGACGGCTATTCTCACGCGGCTCGCTGGCGAACTCCAGCATGTCCCTTTCCATGTCGCCGGGCGCGCCTACCGTAGCCAACCAGGCGGGATCAACATAGACATGGCAGGTGGCGCACGCGCAGGCGCCGCCGCAATCGGCCGCGATGCCAGCCACACCGTTGCGCACCGCGAGCTCCATCACAGAGAAACCCTGATCCCCGTCCAGCGTGCGCTCTGAGCCATCCGGCTCGACGAAAGTGACTTTCACCATATTCCCTGTCCTGATAATTGCTTGTGGCGTGATCGCTCGATGCCATCCTCCGACGGCCATCGCGAGGGGATCGCTGGTAATGATCGCGATCGCGATGGATTGCCGTGGCGCAAAGGTCCGCTTGCCAAGCCACGGTCTTCAGAGCCTTTTCATGACCGAATGAGCGGGGAAGAGGCATATGGCAAACGGGTTCGTCATGAGGCGTGTCGGGCGGCATCGGCCGGGTAGCGACCGAAGCTGCGATCATCCAACTCTCCGGCGGCGGCAGGAGCTGGCCTGGAAATCTATTGCGAGGCTGCTGTCGTGCTCGCGGCGATGGACCTCGACCAGCCGCCGTTGCGGATGTCTGTCGGTCCTGACACCATAGGACGGTCCGCAATCACGCTGCCGCCCTGCAGGCTTTGCTCCAGCTGTTACTAACGAAGGGGAGGATACGAGTATCATGGCAGATATCGAGCTGGATCGGCCGGCGGCCGGTGTGCGGCGGATCACGCTCAATCGGCCGGGCGCTCTGAACAGCTTCAGTTTCGCGATGTATGCCGAGCTGCTGGAGGCGCTGGAGGAGATCCGATTCGATCCCGAGGCGCAGGTGGTGATCCTGACGGGCGCGGGCCGCGCCTTCTCGGCCGGGCACGATATCCGCTCGCCCAGCGAGGCGCCGTGGGTGCGTGGCGACCTTGGTAGTGCGCAGAAGACCCGGGCGATCATGGCCAAGCTGAGCCAGCTTCCCGTCGCGATGCGTTCCCTGCCGCAGCCTGTGATCGCGGCGGTGAACGGGGCGGCCGCAGGGCTAGGCTATCTGCTGGCGCTTGCATCCGACATTTGTCTCGTCGCGAAGTCGGCGAAATTCGTGAACGCTTTCCACAATGCGGGCACCGGGCACGAAATGGGCTTCTCCTACCTGCTGCCGCGCGCGGTCGGCACCCAACGCGCCGCCGAGATGCTGCTGACCGGCCGCCCGGTTCTCGCCGAGGAGGCAGCCAGCATCGGCCTTGCCCTGCGCGTGGTGGAGGATGAGGAACTACAGGCCGAGGCGCTGGCGCTCGCGGACTCGATCGCGACCAACAGCCCGATCGGCATCGCGCTTACCAAGCAGTCGCTCTGGCTGAACCAGTCGGCCGGCAGCCTCGAAGCGGCCATCGAGCTGGAGAGCCGAGCGATCTACATCAGCCAGACGACCGAGGATACGGCTGAGAA